>JBIOEK010000250.1:0-6210 GCA_044445925.1 Hyphomicrobiales bacterium | reverse complement strand
GGCCTGAACCGTCACGTCGAGCGCAGTCGTCGGCTCGTCGGCGACGAGCAGCTTCGGCTTGCAGGCGAGCGCGATGGCGATCATCGCCCGCTGCCGCAGCCCACCCGACAATTCATGAGGATAGGCGGCAAGACGCCGCGCCGGGTCGGGCACGCCCACGAGGCGCAACTGCTCTTGTGCCCGGCGGCGCCGGGCGGAGGCGGGGTGGAGCGAGGTATGGGCGGCGAGCACCTCCTCGATCTGCGTGCCGACCGTCAGCGCCGGGTTGAGCGCGGTCAGCGCGTCCTGCATGGTGAGCGCGATTTGCGATCCGCGCAGCTTTCGCCAATCCGCGGGCGAAGCCTGCGACAGCTCGCGCCCCTCGAAGAGGATATGCTGCGCCGTGACCTTCCCGGGCGGCGCCACGAGGCCGAGCGCCGAGAGGAAGGTCACGGTCTTGCCCGACCCCGATTCGCCGACGATGCCGAGACTCTCGCCGCGCCTGACCTCGAGATCGACCCCGTCGACCACGCTGATGCGCGCCCCTTCCCCCGGGAAGCTCGTGGTGAGCCCCCTGAGGCTCAAGATCGGCTCTGCCCGCGCCATCATCGCCGCAGCTTTGGATCGAAGGCCTCGCGCAGCCCCTGGCCCGCAAGGTTGATGGCGACGACCACGATCAGGATGGCGAGGCCCGGAAAGGTCGAGACCCACCAGCCATCGCTCAGGAATTCGCGCCCGTCGGCCACCATTGCCCCCCAGGATGTCTGCGGGGGTTGCACGCCGAGCCCGAGGAAGGAGAGGCTTGCTTCCATGATGATCACCTGGGCGATGCGCAAGGTCGCGACCACGAGCACCGGAGAGAGGATGTTGGGCATGATCTCGCCGCGCATGATGCGCCAGGGCGAGGAACCGACGGCGCGCGCCGCCTCGACATATTCGAGCTCGGCTACGCCCAGCGTCTCGCCGCGCGCCACGCGGAAGGGCACGACCCATTCCTTGATGACGAGGGTGATGACGATGTTGTTGAGGCCTGGCCCCATCATCCCCATGAGGCCGATGGCGAAGACCAGATAGGGAAAGCCGAGCAGCACATCGGCGAAACGGGACAGGACCGCATCGGTCCCGCCGCGCGCGTAACCGGCGACGACGCCGCCGGCAAGGCCGATCGCGGTCGAGAGCGCGACCACGAGAAAGCCGACGCCGAGCGAGACGCGCGCGCCCGCCATCAGCCGCGAGACCAGGTCGCGGCCAAGCCCGTCGCAGCCGAGCGGATAGGCCCATTCGCCCTCTTCCATCCAGGCGGGAGGCTGCAGCCGGCGCAGGAGGTCGGCATCGGCCGGATCATGCGGCATCAGCAGCGGCGCGAAGAGTGCGATCGCCACCGCGGCAAGCACGATGACGGCGCTGAGGAGCGAAATCCTGTCGTGCAGGAAGCTGCGCCAGGCGAGCGCCGTCGGCGAGGGCCCCGATCCCAGGATCGCAATGGCGCTCACGCGCGGATCCTCGGATTGAGCACCGCGTAGAGCGTGTCGGCCGCGAAGTTCAGCAGCACGAAGACCAGCGCGTAGAGCAGCACCGCGGCTTGGACCAGCGGGTAGTTGCGCGAGAAGATCGCCTCGACGACCAGCCGCCCGACGCCTGGCCAGGCGAAGATGGATTCGACGATCATGTTGCCGCCCAAGAGCGCACCGGTCTCGATCGCCGCCACGCTGACCGCCGGCGCCAGCGCATTCTTGAGCACATGCACGAAGAGCAGACGGGCGCGGGGCAGGCCCTTGGCCTCGGCGAAGGTAATGTAGTCGGAGCCTAAGACCTCGATGACCGAGCTCCTGGTCACACGCATCAGCACCGCGGCGACCGGCAGAGCCAGCGTCAAGGCCGGCAAGGCGAGATGGCGCAAGGCGCCCAGAAAGGTATCGAGGCGCAAGGCGATCAGGCTGTCGAGCAGGAGGAAATGGGTGACGGCAGCAGGCTCCTCGCCATAGCCGCTGCGCCCGGAGACCGGCAGGATATGCAAGGTCACCGAGAACAGCGCCATGAGCAGGAGGGCGAGCCAGAAGCCCGGCATGGAGACCCCGACGAGCGAGCAAAGGCTCGCGAGCCGGTCGACGGCTCGGCCTCGCCGTAGGCCCGCCCACAGCCCCAGCGGGATGCCGATCGCCAGCGCAAGGAGCATCGCCACCAGCGTCAGCTCGAGCGTGGCCGGTAGCCGCTCGGCGATGACATCGAAAACCGGCCGGCGATGGAAGAAGCTGCGCCCGAAATCGCCATGCAGGGCGTGCCATATGAAGGCCGCGAAGCGCTCGACGACCGGCAGATCGAGGCCCATGTCATGGCGCAGCGCCTCGACCTGCTCTGGCGAAGCGCGCTGATCGCCGAGCATGACCTCGGCCGGATCGCCGGGCGTCGCGAGGGTCATCGCGAAGGTGATGAGCGAGGTTCCGAGCAGAACCGGCAACAGATGCATCAGGCGCTGGAGGAAGCGCATCCCTACTCGACCGTCGCCCGATGCAGGTTGATCTTGCCGTCTGGGGCGGGCTGCCAGTTCCGCAGGCGCTTCGAGAGGCCGTAGATATCCTTGGGGAGCCAGAGGAAGACCCAGGGCGCATCGGCGTTCACGATCTCCTGCGCGTGCATATACAGCGCCTGGCGCTTCGGAGCGTCGATCTCGACCTCGGCGGCGTCGAGAAGCTTGTCGACTTCCGGATTGGCATAGCCGGAGATGTTGGCGCGCCCGCCCGAGCGGATGGTCGGCATGACGATGTCGGAGGGGTCGAGCGAGGCGTTGCCCCAGGAGCTGAGGAACAGGTCGTGGTCGCGACGCTTTCCCGCGTCGCGCCAGATCGGCACGATCACCGCCGTCTCCCAGACCTGGACCTTCGCCTGGACGCCCGAGCGCTGCAGCATCGAGGCGATGGCCTCGGCGATCTCCTTCGAGGCCCCGTCGGTGTCGATGGTGAGCTGCAGCGCGGGGACGCCGGCCTCGGCGAGCAGCGCTTTGGCGCGCCCCGGATCAAAGGCGTATTCGGGCAGGTTCGGGTCGAAGCCGAAGGCGTCCGGGCTCAGCACGCCGTTGAGCGGCGTCGCGTTGCCGTTGAGCAGGCGCGCGATGATGAGCTTGCGGTCGACCGCATGGTTGAGCGCCTGGCGCACGCGCCTGTCCGTGAACGGCGCCTTGTCGTTGTTGATCGCCAGGAAAAAAGAGCGCGTACCGTTCACGGTCACGACGCGCGCATTGGGGCTCGCCTCGACCTGCCTGATGGCCGAGACGGGGAGCGAATTGATGATGTCCACGTCGCCGGCGAGCAAGGCAGCGACGCGCGAGGCGTTGTCCGGCATCACCTTGAAGATCACGCGGTCGACGCGGGCTGGCCCCACCGGCGGGATATCGGGCGAGCCGCCGTAATAATAGGGCGCGCGCTCCATGACGATCTCATCGCCGCGGCGCCATTCAACGAGCTTGAAGGGCCCGGTGCCGTCGGTTTGCGACACCATTCCTGCGTCGCCAACCTTCTTGACGAAGGCTTCGCTGACGATCTCCTGGAAGGGCAGCATGGCGGGAAGCAGCGGCCAGGGCGCCTTGAGCACGAAGCGCACCGTTCGCGCATCGACGATCTCGACGCGCTCGAGCGGTCCCAGAAGGTCCTTGCGCGGATTGGTTTGTCCGCCGATCCGGCCGCTGAGGATGCGCTCGAAGGTGAACTTCACGTCCTCGGCGGTGAGCGGCGTGCCGTCATGGAAGCGCACATCGTCGCGCAGCTTGAACTCGTAGAGGGTCGGGCTCGGCTGCGTGTAGGAGGAAGCGATCTCCGGCACGACTCGCATGGCGGCGTCGCGGGTGAGCAGGCCGTCATAGATGTTGCGGATGATGGTCTCGGTATCGCGATTGCCGGGATTGCCGGGGTCGAGCGTCAAGGCGTCCTGGGTGAAGCCGACATGAATCTCGGCCGCGAGTGCCGGCAGGCAGAACCCGCCGAGCAGCAGGGCAAGAAAAGGCATGAAAAGCTTGCGAGGCATGATGCTTCTCCCCTTAGGGCTGAGATTGCCGGCTCAACCCTCATCTATGGGCGCAAAGGTCGGCAGGCCGTCCGCAAGTATCGAGGATAGGTTCCTTGCGAATCGCTGGTCAAGCATGATTCTCGAATTTGCTGAAAAACGATTAGTGGCGATAAAATATTCTTATCACTTCTCGATAAGGTGAGTTGACCCGTCGTTCAGCGGTCGAATTCGTCCGCCGCCGAGTAATAAGCTTGTAGATCGGGCTTCTGGCCGATCAGCGACTTCGCGGCTTCGGCGACGATACGCGTCGACGGAGACAGGCCCATGCTCGAATAGGCGATCTTCGCGCATGCGAGCCGATATCGCCGGTTGCGACGTGTTGAGATGGCGCGCCGCGGCGTGAAAGCTGCCGAGACGCGCTATCCAATAAAGAGCCTCGAATTGCTTGAAATTCACCGCTCAGCGCCTAAGCCGGGCCAATCGAGCACGCCCCCTCGCCTTCACGACATTAGCTGGAGAAGCGCGCCTCGCCAGCGCGACCGGCAGCGTCGCAGTCCTCACGAGCCTGGATCGAACCGCGGCGCCGAGACTTCCCCCGGCTCCGCCGGAGCTGCACTTTGGCGCCCGCCGATCGTCTCCTTCAGCGAGGCGCGGGAGGCCGCAAGCAAGGTTCGCATCGCCTCGGCCGCGCCCGCGCCGTTTCGCGCCAAGATGGCTTCGCAGACCTCGCCATGCAAGGCGAGCTCGGCCGGAGGCACTTTCGAGCGCTCCTGGCCGAGCGCGAAGGCCATGCGCAGCGACGTCTTGATGGCCGCGCCGACCGAATTGAAGAACACATTTCGGGTCGCGGCGACGATCGCCATGTGGAAATCGAGATCGGGGTCGACGAGCGCGCCCTCATAGGCCGCCTCTCCGCACATGCCCTCGAAGGCTTCGCGAATGCGGCGGCGGTCCTCGGCGTCGCCATGCATGGCCGCGAGCTCGCAAGCATAGGGCTCGAAGCAATGACGCAACTGATAGAGCTGGTCGATGAGCTCGTCGTCGAGGCCGGCCTCGATGCGCCAGGAGAGAATATCGGTGTCGAGCTGGTTCCAGCGTTCGGCCGGCAGCACGCGGGTGCCGTGGCGCGGCCCGACCTCGACGAGCCCCTTGCCGTGCAGATTCTTGACCGCCTCGCGCAACGTCGTGCGGCTCACCTCGAGCGATTTGCACAGCACGTCCTCGGTCGGCAGCGTCGCGCCCGGCGCGATGCGGCCCGAGGTGATGCGGCGGCCGATCTCGGCGGTCACGCGGGCGCCGAGCGTCACGGCGGCTTGTCGTTTGCGGGCGGCCATGGGGTCTTCGATCCGAATGCTCGAGAGGTCGTGATCCGTCCGCTTCCGGCACGGGCAAGCCGTGCCTGAGGACCGGATCCTGGACGCTTTGTCATTGACAGGCCTATGGCGCGATCATAGCTTCGTCAATCATCATACCAATAGAAGACCGCACGGAAAGTGCGGCGATATGGGAGGACGAGACCATGAAGCGCCTGCATGCGTTGCTTTGCGCCGCGATCCTCATCGCCTCGGCGCTGATCGGCTCGGCCGAGCGCCTTTATGCGCAAGGAATACCGAGCAACATTCCCCGCACCGAAACGCTGATCCTGGAAAACCCGGAAGGCACGATCAAGAACGCCGGCTGGTTCAACATCTGGGCCATCAATGCCGGGGGCCAATCGACCGGGTTGCAGCAGCTCGCCCTCGATACGCTCTGGTACATCGACCCCGAGCACGGCCTCGACGGGGTCTGGGACAATTCGCTCGCCGCCGAGAAGCCGATCTACAATGCCGACTTCACGCAGATGACCGTCAAGCTCCGGCACGGCATCTACTGGTCGGACGGCGTCGAGTTCACCGGGGCCGACCTAGTCTATACGGTCGATACCCAGATCAAGAACCCGGCCATGCGCTGGGGGGCGGTGCTTGCCCTCAACGTCGCTTCGATGGATACGCCCGATCCCTACACGGTCGTATTCCACCTGAAGAAGGCGAATTCGCGTTTCCATGCCCAGTTCACGGTGCGCTGGAACGCCATGTGGATCATGCCCAAGCACGTGTTCGAGAAAGTGGCGGACCCCCTGAAATTCGATTTCAACAAGCCGGTGTCGCTCGGCGCCTATGTGCTCCACAGCTACGATCCCGACGGCAAATGGTTCATCTGGCAGCTGCGCGACGATTGGCAGCGCACCACGCT
>JBIOEK010000249.1:0-6211 GCA_044445925.1 Hyphomicrobiales bacterium | reverse complement strand
GGGTGGATTACTCCAATGACGAACGTTTCACCAAGGCGATCGCCAAAAAGACCTGGTTCGGCCCCGTCTATTTCCGGCGCGGCTCCGAGCCCTATATGACCATCTCGCTCGCCCATGTGGGGGGCAAGGCCGGCGCCACGATCGCCGAGGTCAACCTCAAGCTCATCTGGGACGTGGTCACTCAGATCAAGGTCGGCGAGGCGGGCTACGCCTTCATCGTCGACGAGCATGGCCGCCTCGTGGCCCATCCCGATATGAGCTTGGTGCTGCGCGAAACCGATCTGTCGCGCCTGCCGCAGGTGGCAAGCGCGCTCGCGGAGCCAAATCCAGGCGCTCTCGCCAACACCGCCGAGACCACGGCGGCGCTCGACGGCAGCTCGGTGCTCTCGGCCTATGCGCGGATCCCACGCCTGAATTGGATCGTGTTCGTGCAGTTGCCGACCAGGGAGGCGCTGGCGCCCGTCTACGCCTCGCTCGCTCAGACCGGCGCGCTGCTCGGCCTTGGCCTGTTGCTCGCGAGCGTGATGGGTGGGCTGCTCGCAAGGCGCATGGTGGTGCCGATCCGCCGCTTGCAGCAGGGCGCCGAGAAGCTCGGCGAAGGCGAGCTCGGCCTGCGCATCGATATCCGGACGGGCGACGAGATCGAGACGCTCGCCGACCGCTTCAATCTGATGGCCAGCCGAATTCAGGAATCCCACGAGACATTGGAGGCCAAGGTCGACGAGCGCACGCGCGATCTCGGCGAGGCACTGCAGCAGCAGACGGCGACCGCCGATGTTCTCAAGGTCATCAGCCGCTCCGCCTTCGACCTCGACACCGTGCTCACCACGCTGATCCGCACCGGCATTCAGCTCTGCTCTGCTACGCGCGGCGTGATCTGGCTTCGCGCGGGCGAGCAATTGGTCCTCACGGCGCATGTCGGCTACTCCGACGAATGGGTCGCGCTTGCGCAGAGTAATCCCATCACTCCGGCAGCCGATGCCGTGACCACATCGGGCCTCGCCGCGTTCACGGGCGAGATCGTTCACGTGCAGGACATCCCGAGCGACCCGCGCTTTTCCTCGCTTGCAGCGCATAAGCTCGGCGACTATCGGGCGGGCCTCGCCGTTCCTCTGAAGCGTGAAGGCAGGGTCGAAGGCGTCATCGCGCTCTCGAGGCCGACGCCGATCTTATTCACCGACCGCCAGATCGCTCTGGTCCAGACCTTTGCCGACCAGGCCGTGATCGCCATCGAGAATGTGCGGCTCTTCGAGGAAGTGCAGGCGAAGACGCGCGATCTGGGCGAGGCGCTCCAACAGCAGACTGCGACCGCAGATGTTCTCAAGGTGATCAGCCGCTCGGCCTTCGATCTGAAAACCGTGCTCACGACCCTGACCGAGTCGGCGAGATCCTTGTGTGGCGCGGCTTTCGGCGTCGTCTTCCTGCGCGAGGGCGATATCCTGCGGGTGCAAGCGGAATCGGGCGCCAATACCGCGATCATCGATTTCCTGCGCGCGCACCCGATCAAGGCCGGCCGTGAGACGTTCACGGGCCGCGTCTTCATGACCGGCGAGGTTTCGCACCTCCCCGATGTGCTGGCCGATCCCGAATATAATTTCGGCGCCGCGCCGCAAATCGGAGAGTTTCGCGCGGCGCTCGCGGTGCCATTGAAGCGTGACGGCCGCGTCGAAGGCGTATTCTCGCTCGCTAAACCGGAGCCCGGCCCCTTCACCCCTCGCCAGATCGAGCTTGTGAAGAGCTTCGCCGACCAGGCGGTGATCGCCATCGAGAATGCTCGCCTGTTCGAGGAGGTCCAGGCGCGCACCAAGGAGCTTACCCAGTCGCTCGGCGATCTTCGCTCCGCGCAGGACCGCCTCATCCAGTCGGAGAAGCTCGCCTCCCTCGGGCAGCTCACTGCCGGTATCGCTCATGAGATCAAGAACCCGCTGAACTTCGTCAACAATTTCGCGGCGCTGTCAGGAGAGCTGATCGAGGAGCTGCACGCGTTGCTCGAACCTGCTGCACTCGACGACAAGACCCGCGACGAGGTCGATGAATTGACGCAGATGCTGAAAGGCAATCTCGAGAAAGTGGTGCAGCACGGCAAGCGCGCCGATTCGATCGTCAAGAACATGCTCTTGCATTCGCGCGAAAGCTCAGGCGAGCATCGTCCGGTCGACCTCAACGCCGTCGTCGAGGAGAGCGTCAATCTCGCCTATCACGGCGCACGCGCCGAGAAGCCCGGATTCAATATCACCCTCGTCAAGAACCTCGATCCAGCAGTCGGAGAGGTCGACCTCTATCCGCAGGAGTTCACGCGCGTGCTCTTGAACCTGATCTCGAACGGCTTCTACGCCGCGACCAAGCGCAAGGCGCAAAGCGACGGCCAAGCCGACGGCAAGACCTTCGAGCCGACCTTGACGGCGTCGACGCGCAATCTCGGCAGCAAGGTCGAGATCAAGATCCGCGACAACGGCACCGGCATACCTGCGGAGGTCAAGGCCAAGATGTTCAATCCATTCTTCACGACGAAGCCCGCCGGCGAAGGAACGGGCTTGGGGCTTTCGCTCAGCCACGACATCATCGTGAAACAGCACGGAGGGACGATCGGCGTCGACACCGAACCTGGCGAGTTCACCGAGTTCACCATCACCCTGCCTCGAGGAGCGGAGGCGGGCACTGCAACGGGAAGCCCACAATGAACATCTGGATTCTCGTCGTCGATGACGAAATCGATGTCGAAATGCTGTTTCGCCAGCAGTTCCGGCGCGAGCTCAGGCAGGGCCGCTTCGTCATGGAGTTCGCGCTTTCGGCCGGCGATGCGCTCGAACGTCTGGTCCACCCACCGGCGCAGTTGGATCTCATCCTCATCTTGTCGGATATCAACATGCCGGGGATGACGGGGCTCGAGCTGCTGCCGAGGATCAAGGCGCTACGCCCCGAGCTTCCCGTCATCATGATCACCGCCTATGGCGATGCGGAGACCAAGCGCCGCGCTCTCGAGGCCGGGGCGCAGGGGCTCCTGACCAAGCCCATCGATTTTACCGCGCTCAAGTCCGAGATCGACACGAGGGTGGCCGAACGGGGGCTCGAGGCGTGACCGTCAAGATCCTCGTCGTCGATGACGAACCCGATCTCGAGGCCCTGATCCTGCAAAAGTTTCGCCATCAGATCCGTGCCGGCGCCATCGGTTTCGTGTTCGCGCGTGACGGGGTCGACGCCCTGGCGCAGCTCGCCGAGCATCGCGATATCGACATGGTGTTGAGCGACATCAACATGCCGCGCATGGATGGGCTCACCTTGCTGCAGGAATTGCAGAAGAGCGACGACAAGCTGTCGACCGTGATCGTCTCGGCCTATGGCGACATGGCCAATATCCGCACCGCGATGAACCGCGGCGCTTTCGACTTCGTGACCAAGCCGATCGATTTCGCCGATCTCGACACCACCATCGACAAGACCATCCGCCACATCGAGACCTTGCGCGAGGCGCGGCGCCGGCAATCGGCCGCGGAACAGGCGCATGCTTCCCTGTCGCGCTATTTCTCGCCCAATCTCGCGGAGCGCCTCGCCAATTCCGGCGGCGGCCCCGATCTCGTCGGACAGCGCCGCGAGGTGGCCTCCATGTTCACCGACATAGCGAGCTTCACCTCGCTGGTCGAGACGATAGAGCCGGACGTCCTCGCGCCGCTTCTCAACGAATATCTGGGCGGCATGACCGATATCGTCTTCGCGCATGAGGGTACCCTCGCCAAGATCGTCGGGGACGCGCTTCACGTCCTGTTCGGCGCTCCCGGAGATCAGCCAGATCACGCCGGTCGGGCAGTCGCCTGCGCGCTCGACCTCGATCGCTTCGCGCAGGATTTTCGCAAGCGCTGGCGGGAGAAAGGCATAGCCCTCGGTAAGACGCGCATCGGCGTCCATGCCGGGCCCGCGATCGTCGGCAATTTCGGCGGCGGGCGCTATTTCGACTATACTGCCTATGGCGATACGATCAACACCGCCTCGCGCCTGGAGAGCGCCAACAAGCAGCTCGGCACGCGCATCTGCGTCAGCGAGGCCGTCGCCAGGCGGGTTCCGGACTTCAAGGGCCGCCCGATCGGGGATCTGCTGCTGCGCGGCCGCAGCGAGCCCTTGCGCGCCTTCGAGCCGCTCACCGCAAGGCTGTATGCCGAGCCTGCGACCGCAGCCTATGCGCAGGCCTTCGCCAAGCTCGAGGCCGGCGATCCGGCGACCATGCCGGCCTTTGCGGCGCTGGTCGGGATGCGGGCCGACGATCGGCTCGTCAGCTTTCACCTCAAGCGTCTGTTGAATGGCGCCAGCGGGGTGCGAATTGCGATGGATTAGTTACCAACGGCTGCTGGGCGCGCCTCCTTCTCCCGCCAAGCGCGGGAGAAGGGAACGCGCGCAATCGTCGCCCGTCCATTCACCACCGCGGCGCCAGATGTGTGCAAACCACAGTGCAAGGGGAGTAGACCCTATTCAATGACCTCGTCGGCGCCTGCGAGGATCGATAGAGGAATGGTGAGGCCGAGCGCGTTGGCGGTCTTGAGGTTCACCACTAGCTCCAGCTTGGTCGGAAATTCCACTGGCAGATCGCCCGCATTGGCCCCTTTGAGGATCTTGACAACATAGGCGGCCGCACGATGAAAGTTCTCAGTCAGGTTGACCCCATAGCTGATCAGGCCGCCCGCATCGACGTGGTCGCGGAAGCCATAGATGGCCGGCAGCCGCGCTGTTGCGGCGAGCGAGGCCATCCGTTGCCGCTCGTTGAAGAACATGCCGTCGACTAGGACGATGACCGCCCGCACGTGGTCATTTGCCAACACCTGAAATGCTGTGTCGAGCTCATTGGGCGAACGGACTTCGGCGGGAACCAGCTCGATGCGCAGCCTTTGACTTTCACTCTCCAGCTCTTGCCGATCAATAATGATCCCGCTTGCGACATTCACCAACATTCCGATCTTCGCTATATCGGGGAACAATTGCCGGGCTAGCTCCAGCTGCTTGCCAACTAGTCCTTCAGTGCGGAACAATGTTCCAGTCACGTTACCGCCGGGTCGTGACTGGCTCGCAATCAGACCAAGGCGGATCGGTTCGGCGAGCAATGGACAAACAATCGGGATCCTTTGAGTGGCCGCTCTTGCCGCGACCGCGGCTGGAGTGACAGCGACCAAGATCACGTTCGGCTTGAGCCGGACGAGTTCCTCTATGAGCGCAACCGATCGATCCAAATGACCTTCGGCGAAACGGTATGCAATGTCGAAATCCCGGCCTTCGACGTAGTCGAGCTCTCGCAAGCCTTGCACGAAAGCGCCAATCTCGCGTGAAGTCCGTTCTCGTGTGACGACGCTGAGATATGCAATGAGTGGTCGCTTGGTCGAAACCTGCGCTCCAATTGCATGCGGCCATGCAATCGCTACGCCGCCAAAGAGCACGAACTCTCGCCGCCTCATATGATCACCTTGGTCACATGCGAAAGGCAGGTTGATCCTCTGCTACCACATCCCGGCGAGCAACGGCCACCGAACACTGCTACGGCGTGCCTCGTGGCGTCGCGGCCGCGGCAGCGATCGCCAGCTCGGCCACAGGCTTGTCGCATGGGCATGCAACCATAAGACCCTTTCTCGACTTTGTATGGCATTCGCCGATTTCGAACAGGAGCCGATCCTATGCGTACGCCCTCGAAGACGCTGCCCCGCAAGACGCTGCCGAGCCGCAGCACCGCGCCGAGCAAAGCCTTGCCCGAAGCCCTCGATACGCCGACGGACCTTTCGCGCAATGCCGTCGCCCCGCTCGGCCATGCGCTCAACGGGCTCGTCGCCGACGCCTTCGCGCTTTATCTCAAGACCAAGAATTTCCATTGGCATATGAGCGGCCCGCATTTCCGCGACTACCATCTCCTGCTCGACGAGCAGGCCGACCAGATCTTCGCCACCACCGATCCTTTGGCCGAGCGGGTGCGCAAGCTCGGCGGCAAGACCTTGCGCTCGATCGGCGAGATCGGCCGCAGGCAGAGCCTCGAGGACAATGACAAGGATTTCGTGAGCCCGCGCGACATGCTGCTCGAGCTGGTCGAGGACAACAAGGCCATGGCGCATGCGATGCGCAGCGCTCATGAGCTGTGCGACGAGCATAAGGACGTGGCGACCGCGAGCCTCCTCGAAGTCTATATCGACGAGACCGAGCGGCGGACCTGGTTCCTGTTCGAGGCGAGCCGCGACGCCGACCG
>JBIOEK010000248.1:0-6213 GCA_044445925.1 Hyphomicrobiales bacterium | reverse complement strand
TCTGGGAGGCCTCGCCGGCCGGATGCAAGTCGCCCTCCGCGCGAACCTCCTCTTCCTCGGTTTCGACCGCACCGTCCGCAATATCCTCGTTCTCGACGAGGGCGGGGGCCTCCTTGGGGCGCGGCTGCGCCTCGGCCTCGAGAGCCGGCGTGTCGGAGGGCCGCGCGACCGGCTCGCCCAACTCGATCGTGAAGAGATCGACGCCGTTATGCTTGTCATCGGCGATGAAGCTCGCCGAAACGCCGAACCGATCCTCGATCTGGCGCAGGTGGCCGCGCTTCTGGTTGAGGATGTAGAGCGCGATGTCCGTGCGCGTCTTGACGACCAGGTTGCGCGACGCGTTCTTGACGAGCGCGTCCTCGACATGGCGCAGCACATGCAGCGCCACCGACGGCGTCGAGCGGATGCGGCCGGCGCCCGCGCAATGAGGGCAGGGGGTCGAGGAGCCTTCCACCACCCCCGATCTGATGCGCTGGCGCGACATCTCGAGAAGCCCGAAGGGCGAGATGCTGCCGATCTGGATGCGGGCACGGTCGTTCTTGAGGCAATCCTTGAGGCGCTTTTCGACCGAGCGGTTGTTGCGCTTCTCGTCCATGTCGATGAAATCGATGACGATGAGCCCCGCGAGGTCGCGTAGGCGCAGCTGGCGCGAAACCTCCTCGGACGCTTCGAGATTGGTCTTGAGCGCCGTATCCTCGATATTGTGCTCTCGCGTCGCCCGCCCCGAATTCACGTCGATCGCGACCAGCGCCTCGGTCTGGTTGATGACGATGTAGCCGCCCGAGCGCAGCGTTACGATGTTCGAGAACATCGCATCGAGCTGCCGCTCGACGCCGAAGCGGGCGAAGACCGGCTCCGTCTCCTTGTCGAGCTTGACGACCTTTGCATGGCTCGGCGCGAGCATGCGCATGAAGTCCTTGGCTTCCTTATAGCCTTCCTCGCCCGCGACCAGAACCTCGTCGATATCCTTGTTGTAGAGATCGCGGATGGCGCGCTTGATCAGCGATCCTTCCTCATGGACGAGGGCGGGCGCCGACGATTTCAAGGTCAGCTCACGCACATTTTCCCACAGCCGCAGAAGATATTCGAAATCGCGCTTGATCTCGGCCTTGGTGCGCGCCGCACCCGCAGTGCGCACGATGACGCCCATGCCATCGGGCACATCGAGCTCCTGGGCGACCGATTTCAACCGCTTGCGGTCCGGCGCGTTGGTGATCTTGCGTGAGATGCCCCCGCCGCGCGCCGTATTCGGCATCAGCACGGAATAGCGACCGGCGAGCGACAGATAGGTCGTGAGCGCCGCCCCCTTGTTGCCGCGCTCCTCCTTGACCACCTGCACGAGCAGGATCTGGCGGCGCTTGATCACCTCTTGGATCTTGTAGTTGCGCCTCACCGGGCGCCGCCGCTCGGGTACTTCCTCGAGGCCATCGCCGGCGCCGAGCTGCTCGATCGCCGATTCCTGCGTCTCGGTCGCCCCATTGTCGAGGGGAGCCTCCGACGCCTCCGACGTCGAGGCTTCGTCTTGCGAGGCTTCGTCACGTGAGGCTTCGTTACGTGAGGCTTCGTTACGTGAGGCTTCGTTACGCGAGGGTTCGTGCCGCGAGGCAGGAGGATTTTCGTCGTCCGAGGTTGCCTCGCTCTCGCCGTTCGCGGCCGAAGTTGAACCCTCGCTCGCGGATATTTCCTCTCTCGAGGAGGCGTCTTCGCCAGAAAGAGCCTCTTCGCCAGAAAGAGCCTCCTGCCTCGATGAAGCTTCATCATCTGAAGGCGCGCCTTCACCCGATGGAGCCTCCTCGCTTGGCACGGCCTCCGCGGTCGCTGCAGATTCCTCGCTATTGTTGGCTTCCACGCTCGAAACCGAAGCGTTGCTGTTGCGCGCGGCGGCGGTTCCGCGCCGGACGCGGTTGCGGCGCGGGCCGGGCTCGTCATCCTCGGATTCGCGTGCCGATCTTGCCTCCTCGGCAACCAGCGCTTCACGATCGGCCACCGGGATCTGATAATAATCGGGATGGATCTCGCTGAAGGCAAGAAAACCGTGACGGTTGCCGCCGTAGTCGACGAAAGCCGCCTGGAGCGACGGCTCTACCCGCATCACCTTGGCAAGATAGATGTTCCCCCGCAAGGGTTTACGCTGAGCGGATTCGAAATCGAATTCCTCGACTCGCTGTCCCCGAACCACGACCACCCGTGTCTCTTCGGGGTGGGCGGCGTCGATGAGCATCTTATTGGCCATTTGGCATATCTTTCTTGTAGGCGCCGGATGTGTCCGGCGCGATGTGGCGCGGCCCGCAGCGAAGGGGCGCGAAGGCCGCGCGACGCTGCAAACCTCGAGGCCGTGAGGTACCGCGAGGGCGCGGCTTCGGCTCCTTCTCCTGATCTTGGAGAGGTTTTGGTCGAAATCTGATCGGGCGAGGGTCGAACCGATGGTCGAAGCACGGCGAAAGAAGGAAAGATCGCCGGGACGATCCTTCGTTCCAATCGATCGCGTAGCATCACCATCATTCCATCGTCCCAGCCGACGCCGGTTTCAGGCGCGACCCATCACGAAATATGGCCCGGACGCCGGGTGATCGAGCGGTATTCCAGCGCCCCAGCGGTCTGGCGATGCGGGAAATCGAAACACGCCGACGACGGACAAATTCGCATCGTCGTGCCGCGATCATCTGACGCCCACGAATTCGCTCGAACCCGGCGACATCGGAGAATCGACAGCTCGAACCATGCTTAGACTTAGCTAGGGGCTCTTGGCAAGTTCCGCCAGCTGTGGCTTCGGTGCCACAGGGAAGCGAGAAAGGACCGATCGCGCCGTCTGAGCGTTAATCCTTGTTGAAGAACCTCCGGCTAATCCTCTACGGCTAAGTGAGCCACATCGGGGGCAAGATGTTGGCCGGATCGAGGCCGTCGCTGATGACCGGAGCGATATTTGGTTGGCTGCGCGCCAAACCGTCTTCCGCGAAGCCGCTCCCCGCGAAGGGGCTGTTGCCCGCGCTCGGCCCGCTCCCGTCGCTCGCCATATTCGCCGCGGCCCTGCTGGTCGCGACCCTGCCGTCCCGGGCCCGCGCCTCCGAGCAGGGACAAGCCGTTCCGGCGCGGGCCGTGGTCGTCGCCGCCAAGCTCGAGCAGACGGCGGCCACGACGCGGCTGGTCTTCGTCTCCTCGCAGCCCCTGAGCGCGACACCTTTCGCCCTCGAGAAGCCCGACCGCCTGGTGCTCGATCTGCCAGAGGTGAATTTCCAACTGCCAGCCCATACGGGGGAAGCCGGCTTGGGCGTCGTGAAATCATTCCGCTACGGCCTGTTCGGCTTTGGCCGCTCGCGCTTGGTCATCGACCTTTCGGGCCCGGCGCGCATCTCCTCGGTCGTGAATGCCCCGCTCCTCAAGGACCTCGGAGCGACATTCACAATCGAGATCGCCCGGACCGACCGGGAGACTTTCCATGAATTCGCAGGCGCCTCGCATGCCTCGCAGGGTGCAACCTCGGCCACAGCGCCACAATCCCGGCCGGCCGGTCCGCAGAAGGACCCGCGTCCGCTCGTGGTGCTCGATCCCGGCCATGGCGGCTTCGATCCGGGCGCGATGGGCGGCAGTGGCGAGGTCGAGAAAACGATCACGCTCGATTTCGCCATGACGCTCGCTGCCGAGCTCGAACGCCGGGGACGCGTGCAGGTCGCGCTCACGCGCAGCGCGGACATTTTCGTCTCGCTGCCCGACCGCGTGCGTTTCGCACGTGATCAAAACGCGGCGCTCTTCGTCTCCATTCACGCCGATACATTGTCGGGCAGCTCCTATGTCCGAGGTGCGACAGTCTACACCTTGGCCGATCAGGCGAGCGATGCCGAGGCGGCGCGGGTTGCCGAGAAGGAGAACCGCGTCGACCAGCTGGCCGGTCTCGATTCAGGCCAGGCTGACGAGGAGGTGGTGTCGATCCTCGACGATCTGATGAAGCGCGAAACCAAGGTGCTGTCGGTAGCCTTCGCCAAGAAGTTGATCCAGGTGCTCGAGCCGCATGTGCATTTGAACAAGAACCCCTTGCGCGCGGCCGCCTTCATGGTTCTGCGCGCCCCCGATGTGCCCTCGGCGCTGGTCGAGCTTGGCTATCTGTCGAGCCGCGCCGATCGCGCCGCGCTCACCTCGCAGCCATGGCGCGACGAGGCTGCGCGCGCCATCGCGACCGCGATCGAGGCCAGGATGCCGGCCAATCCCGGCGCCGCGGTGCTGGCGAATTGAGCGGACGGCGAGACGCGCCGGCATTTGTCGCGCTTCCGGGGAGGCCTCGGCGGGAGGCCTCCAAGAAGGCAATCGTGAGGGGTGGGCTTCGCCTCACAAAAGCCCCACCTGCGACCCAAACTGTTGCATTGGGAACACGGATTTATCCCCACTGCTCGGCTATGAGATGGTGGAGGTCGAGTGGGAAGTTCGGAAGCGAATCAGGAGCGCCGTGGCTTGCTTATGTCCAGGATCTCTTGGCTCCGCTCCTCGCGGAGCTCGCTTCGCGCCTCGGGCTTTCATCGCGTCTTGGGCGTCCGATGGGTTCTGTCCGATGGGTTCCTGGGCGTCCGCCATGAGTGACGTTTCTCGTGGGCGCGAGGGGTGCTATGTGGCGGTCCTGTGAAGAGGCTGGGCGTTTGAACGCATGCGATCGCTGATCAGGTTTCTTGGATTTCTGTTCGCCACGGCGACGATCGTCTTCGTGGTGGGTGCGGCGGGCGCCGCGCTGTTGATCTGGCATATGTCCCAGGATCTGCCCGACTACACGCAGCTGCGCGACTACGAACCGCCGGTGATGACGCGGGTGCATGCGGCCGATGGCAGCTTGATTGCCGAATATTCCAAGGAGCGGCGCCTCTATCTGCCCGTTCAGGACGTTCCCAAGCTCGTGATCAACGCCTTCCTCTCCGCCGAGGACAAGAACTTCTTTACCCATAACGGCGTCGATCCGGAAGGTATCGGGCGGGCCATCCTCTCGAATTTCACGCGCTCCGGGCGCCGCCAGCAGGGTGCCTCGACCATCACCCAGCAGGTCGCCAAGAACTTTTTCCTGTCGCCCGAGCAGTCCTATGAGCGCAAGATCAAGGAGATGCTGCTCGCGCTGCGCATCGAGGCTACCTACACCAAAGAGAAGATCCTCGAACTCTATCTCAACCAGATCTATCTCGGCTTCGGCAATTACGGCATCGCTGCGGCCGCGCTCAACTATTACGGCAAGTCGGTCCACGAGCTGACGCTTGCCGAGGCCGCTTATCTCGCGGCCTTGCCGAAGGCGCCCAGCAACTACAATCCTTTCGAGAGACACGACGCCGCGATCGAGAGACGCAACTGGGTCCTCGACCGCATGGCCGAGAATGGCTTTGCTTCGCGAGAGGACGTGCAGAAGGCGAAGGCGGAGGATATCCGCCTCAATCTGCGCAGCGTGTCGCCGGACAACGTCGCCGCGGGTTTCTTCACCGAGGAGGTGCGCCGCGAGCTCGCCGAACGCTACGGCTCGACGCAACTCTATGAAGGCGGGTTGTCGGTGCGCACCACGCTCGATCCGGCCATGCAGCTCATAGCGCGCAAGGCCTTGGTCGATGGCTTGGTGCGGTATGACGAACAGCATGGCTGGCACGGGGTGATCCAGAAGGTCGACATCGGGCGCGATTGGGGCGAGGCGCTGGCGCAAGTGCCGGCGCTGACCGATGTGAAGCCCTGGCAGCTTGCCGTCGTGCTCGACGTCAACGATCTTTCGGCCAAAATCGGGCTGCAGCCCCCAAGGGTCGCGAGCGGGGCGGTCGCCGCCGATCGTGCGACAGGCACGATCGCCAGCGACAATGTGACGTGGTCGCGCAAGGGCAGGCTGCGCGAGGTGTTGTCGAGCGGCGACGTCGTTTATGTCGAGCCGATCGAGGGCAAGCCTGGCCAATATCGATTGCGCCAGATCCCGGAGGTTTCCGGCGGGCTGGTGGCCATGGATCCCCTGACGGGGCGGGTATTCGCCATGGTCGGCGGCTTCTCCTTCAGCCAGAGCGAGTTCAACCGGGCGACGCAGGCGCTGCGCCAGCCAGGCTCGGCCTTCAAGCCCTTCGTCTACGCGACCGCGCTCGACAATGGCTACACGCCTTCGACCATCATCGTCGACGGACCGATCGAGATCGATCAGGGCCCCGGGCTGCCGCCCTGGCGGCCTGAGAATTTCGAGCCGACTTTCGCCGGGCCGAAGCCCATGCGCTATGGGCT
>JBIOEK010000247.1:0-6222 GCA_044445925.1 Hyphomicrobiales bacterium | reverse complement strand
GAATGGCGGCGCCACCTTGTTTTTGACCACACGAATCTTGATCCGCGCTCCCGTCGTCTCGTCGCCTTCCTTGATAGCGCTGATCTTACGGGTGTCCAGGCGCACCGAGCAGTAATACTTCAGGGCGTTGCCGCCAGAGGTCGTCTCCGGATTGCCGAACATGACGCCGATCTTCGAGCGCAGCTGATTGATGAAGACCATGCACGTCCGGGTCTTGGCGATGCTCGGATTCTTCTGGCTCAGGGGCTTCGACGCCCATGTCGTCATCGGCTTCATCTTGTCGCTTGTGCTCGTGTGCGCGATCCTGGTGGTCGTCGGGCTGAAAGGTCTGTTCGGCAATCAGTGAGGACTCGATCGCCGAGAACCTGCGCTCGCCCGAGAACCTGCGCTCGCTGAAGCGTCTAATGCGAGAGCAGCACCCAAGTCGGCGGCGAGGCCATGATGCTCCTGGTTGCCCCTCCGAGGACGAACTCCCTGAACCTCGAATGGCCGTAGGCGCCCATGACCAGCAGATCGATCTTGTGCTCGGCCACATAGCTCGTGAAGACCTCTCCGATCGGCTTGCCGTGGGATCTCACTTCGTCGCAAACGGCTTTGATGCCATGCCTTGCAAGGTGTTCCGGCAACGCCTCCGAGGAGGATGACGCATCGATCGGCTTTTCGTCGACGACGGTAAAGATCCGCAAGGTCCTCGATCGCTCGAGCAGCGGGAAGGCGTCCGTCATCGCCCTCGTTGCCGGACCACTGGAATCCCAGGCCAGGGCGACATTGTCCATGGCACCGGCGAGCTCGCGTTGCGGTTCCTCGGGAAAGATCAGGACCGGCCTCCCCGATTCGAATACGAGAGCCTCCGCGAGGCTTTGCTCCATGCCCTTTCCACCGATGGCCAGCATGGACAGATCGCGAAGATGGGCCTCTTTGACGAGGCGGCCCGGAAACTCGCCGGGCGCGCAGTGCGCCACGATATGGTCATGGGGAAGGCCGGCGAGATTGGCCACTCTCTCGAAGGTCGCGACGACCTCGCGCGCCAGCTTATGATTCTTTTCCCGCTCGGCGTCGATGACCGCACTGACGTGCTGGACCTCGACGAAGAGGCCGATGAAGGGCGCGACCTCCATTTCATAGGTCATCGCCGAGAGCCGCGCGCCGACATTGTCCGCCAGCTGCACGGCGTTCTCGACCGCCGCGAGCCCCGTCGCCGCGGGATAGCTCATCAAAGGCAACAGAATATCCTTGACCGGCATGGAAAGTCCTCGCGTTCAATCAAGCATCTCTACGCCAAAGGCATGGCTCGCGTTGATTTCCATCAACGCTGCATTGGCAAGCCAAGTGAGGACGAATACCGGCGCCGAGGCGCGCCGTGGAACGACATCCCGCTGCGCCTCGAGGCCTTCGCAGGAACCCCGTCATGCACTAACATTCGATCGAGACCGCCCGATACGGGCCAATCAGGTGATTTCCAGGAATTCCTCTTCCTTTGCGATGGGTCGCCATGGCTATCGCCTAAGCTGCGAATCGCGCGAACGTGCAACGCCCTAGTCCGGGAGCTCGAGCCATGCCCGCGACCCCGCATATCGAGAAGCATTTCACGGCAACGGAAGCCGTGCGCGACGTCGTCATCGGCATGTCGGACGGCCTGACCGTACCCTTCGCACTCGCCGCGGGTCTTTCGGCGGCGGTCACCAATACCGGCGTGATTGTGACGGCGGGGCTCGCGGAGGTCGCGGCAGGTGCGATCGCGATGGGGCTGGGAGGTTTTCTCGCGGCAAGGACGGATGCCGAGCACTATGCCTCCGAGGTGTCGCGCGAGAGCTATGAGATCGATCAGCTGCGTGACCGCGAGGTTCGGGAAGTCGAAGACATCATGACGGGCTTCGGCCTTCAAGGAGAACCGCTCAACGCGGTCGTGGCAGCGATCACGGCAGATCGGGCGCGCTGGATCGATTTCATGATGCGGTTCGAATTGGGACTCGAGAAGCCGGATCCGCGGCGCGCGCTGACCAGCGCATTGACCATCGGCGGAGCCTATATTGTCGGGGGCCTCGTTCCGCTGGTCCCCTACATGATGACGGGCGGCATCGCGACCGCTCTGAAGATCTCGGTGATGACGACCGGAGCGGCATTGCTCGCCTTTGGCGCCGTCAAGGGTCGCTTCACCGGAGTGAGCATGGCCCGCTCTGCGCTGCAAACGCTGGTGGTAGGCGGCTTGGCAGCGGCCGCAGCCTTCGGGCTCGCGCGCGCTTTCAGTTGACGATCATCGCCACCGCGGTCCGACACCGGCCACCGACGAAACGCTGCGGTCGCTCTTGTCTCGGCGCAGCTGATGAGGAGAAGGATCATGCGCCTACATTTTCACGGTGCCTGCCGCACGGTCACGGGCTCCTGCTTTCTGCTGGAGGGGGACCGGGCGAGGATCCTGGTGGATTGCGGCATGGTGCAGGGCTCCAAGACCGAGAAGGAGCTGAACTATCGTGCCTTCCCGTTTCAGCCCGGTGGCATTGATGCGCTCGTCCTGACGCACGCCCATATCGACCATAGCGGGCTCATCCCGAAGCTCGTGAAGCAAGGCTTCGATGGCCCCATCTTCGCGACGCGGGCAACCGCCGATCTGTGCTCGATCATGTTGCGCGACTCCGGTCACATCCAGGAGATGGAAGTCGAGCAGCTCAACCGCCGCAATCCACGCCGAGGCCATGCAACGGTCCAACCGATCTACACTGCCGAGGATGCCGTCGCCTGCCTGACGCAGTTCCGTTCCGTGCCCTACGGAGAATGGACCAAGGTTGCCGAGGGCTTTCGCATGCGCTTCTGGAATGCCGGGCACCTCCTGGGATCGGCCTGCGCCGAGATCGAGGCCTTGCCGGCCGGGGCCCAAGGGAAGCCGCTGAGGCTGCTGTTCTCGGGAGATGTCGGCCCGCACGCCAAGCTTCTCGAGAGCGATCCGGGCGGGCCGCAAGGCATCGACCATCTGGTTTGCGAATCGACCTATGGGGACGTCGAGCGCCCCGCCGTGTCCGAGGAGGCCCGGCGCAAGCTGCTGCTCGACGAAGCCCGGGGCGCGGCCCAGCGCAAGGGCGCCCTCTTGATCCCGTCATTCGCGGTCGAACGCACCCAGGAGTTGCTGGTCGATCTCGTGGGCCTCATGGAGGCGGGCACGCTTGCGCCATGCCCGATCTTCATCAACTCGCCGCTGGCCTCGAGGGCGAGCGCGGTCTTTGCCGCGCATGCCGGCGAGCTGGAGCACGGCGATGCGCTGGTGCGTGCCATGGCCTACCGCACGGTCCGCTTCACCGAGACGACCGAAGAGAGCAAGGCGATCCTGCGGGTCAACGGATTCCACATCGTGATCGCGGCCAGCGGGATGTGCGAGGCAGGCCGCATCCGGCATCATCTGAAAGCCTGGCTCTGGCGACCAGAGGCTACGGTGCTGCTGGTCGGCTACCAGGCGCAAGGCACGCTCGGCCGGATCCTGCTCGATGGGGCAAAGCGGGTCAGGATCATGGGCGAGGAGATCGAGGTGCGCGCTCGCATCCACTCCCTCGATCTCTATTCCGGCCACGCCGACGGAGCCGAGCTCATGCGCTGGATCCGCGCCAGGACGCCGATCGCCGGCCGCCTCTTCCTCGTGCATGGCGAGCAGCATGCGATGGACGGGCTGTCGTCGCGCCTATCCGGCCTCTTGCCGGCGGCAGCCATCGTCATTCCCACCCTCGACGAGGTATTCGAGCTCACCGCGCAAGGCGCATTACGGGTCGAAGGAAAGGCGCCGGCGCGCCTCGCCCCCGAGAAGCTCGGCCGCATCGATTGGCACAACGATCTCTCGAGGCTCATTCTCGACATCAATGTCGCCGTGCGCGGCAAGGCCGACGAAAGGGGCCGCCAGAAACTCATCCGGCAGCTTCAGAGGGCGCTCGCCGATGAGAGCGCGACCTCTTGAATTGGGATAGGAAGCGGCTCGATGCATCTTAGCCTTGTCGCCGAGCTCCTCGTGCTCCTGGCCCTCGCGAACGGCACGCCGGTCATCGCCAAGAAGATCCTGGGGGACAGGCTGGCCTATCCGCTGGATGGGGGCTTGCGTCTGGCGGACGGGCAACCGCTCTTCGGCAAGTCGAAGACCGTGCGCGGGATCGCGCTCTGCGTGATCGTGACGGCCCTTTGCGCGCCTCTTCTCGCGATGAGCTACGGGATCGGCGCGCTCGTCGCCGTCACGGCCATGGCCGGGGATCTCTTGTCGAGCTTCACGAAACGTCGGCTGCACTTGCAGCCGAGCAGCATGTTCATCGGGCTCGACCAAGTGCCGGAATCGCTGCTGCCCGCGCTCGCTTGCCGCGCCGTCCTGCCGCTGACGCTCTTCGACGTGGTGCTGATCGTCGCCCTCTTCTTTGTCGGCGAGATCGCATTCTCGCGCCTGCTCTATGCCCTGAAGATACGCGACCGGCCTTATTGAGGCTTCAAGGAAGCGCAACGTGCAAGTGATGCAGCGTGATTTCGGGAGGACAGTTGAATCGAACCGGAACGATCGAGGTACCCGCGCCGACCGAGGTGTAGCCCACCATCTCGTTGTAGGTCCATCGACCTGCCCCCATCGATCTCGGGAGCACGGCATCAAGCGTGATCGGGATGCCGCCGGGAAGGCAGATCTGCCCCCCATGCGTGTGGCCCGCGAGCAGAAGATCAAAATCGGCATGAGCCGCCTGCCGATAGATCTCGGGCGTGTGCGAGAGCAGCACCGAGAACTCGTCATGCGGGATGCCGGCCGCCGCCTTCTCGATGTTGTCGACCCTGAAAAAATGGGCATCGTCGATGCCGGCAAGATGAATTCTGGCGCCGCCGCGCTCGATGACGACGGCTTCGTTCAGCAGCATCCTTATGTCGATGCTTTCGAGTGCCGGCACCATGAGGATCGTGTCGTGGTTGCCCAGCACGCCATAGACGCTGCCCTTGAGCCGAGGGCGCAGCTGCCGCATTCCGGCCAGGGTTGCTTCGAACGGACCGAAGGTCTGGCCTCGGTAGTCGCCGGTCAGAACGCAGAGGTCGTAGTCGAGATCGCGCAGGAGCTCGCCGACGCTTGCCATCGCCTCACGGCTCATATCGGTATGGAGATCGCTCAATTGCAGGATCTTGAATCCGCCGAAGCTCGCGGGGACGAGCGGCGATGCTACCCTATTATGCCTGACCCTCACGCGCGCCGCGTTGCGCAGACCCATCTTGTAGATGCAGGCGGCCTTTAGGATCGCGCGAATCAGGACATGCGAGGCAAGAAGGTTCTCGATATGGAAGAAGTTCAGGCCCTGCCCGAAGATCTGGGCTTCGTGATCCTTCTCGATGCCGAGCCGCTGCCGCGCATATTTGGCTCCGAGCCGCGCTTCCAGGATTTTCCGGATGTCGGCATCGACGTCGGACCAGACGCGGTCTGCGGCGTGATCGATCATGCCGGTCTGCACCTCGAACTCACTCAGTGGCTTTCATGGCCGTGCCCATCGACTGGGAGAATTGGCATGGCGCGGAGCTGAATGTCCATCCACCGACGCAAGCGATTTCCTGGAACTATCGAGAGGCGAACTTGATTTGGCTCAATCGTGGTCGACGAGGGCCATGGTGTATTGGCGCAAGGAATTCGAAACGAGGAGGAAAGCATGTTTCGAGCGATGTTGCCGTCCCTGTTCTTCCTGTTGCCTCTCGCTCTGTCGTTCATCGGGGCATCTCGACTCGTCGCACCGAGAAGAGTCCCGGTCCCCGTGCGATCAACGGCCTATCGTGCCCCGCAGCGGCGGGTGCCAGATAGAGCGTGAAACCGTCCGCGACGGCCGCTTCGTCTCTGAGGATGGTCATAGACAGGGCCTTGCTGGGGAGCGGCTGTGGAAATTCATGCCGAGGTGCTCAGGGGGGGTGTCTGGCACCAGCGCCTACCAGGCTGGCGAGACCTCGCTTCCATCCTCCTGGTGCTGGGGGTCTTGATCCTTCTCGGCATCGGCGCTCACGAAATGGTCGCCCCTTACACCGTCGCGCGGCAGGAGATCTCCCTCGCGCCGGCGGCACTGCCCTTCTACGCCCTGCGCACGATCATGCGGATGCTGGCGGCGCTTGCGGCCTCCCTCCTCTTCACCTTCACCTATGCAACGCTCGCGGCCAAGAGCCGTCGCGCCGGAATGATCCTGATCCCGATCCTGGACGTGCTGCAATCGGTACCGATCCTCGGCTATCTCTCCTTCACGGTGGTTT
>JBIOEK010000246.1:0-6223 GCA_044445925.1 Hyphomicrobiales bacterium | reverse complement strand
TCCTCAGGGTGTTCGATCAAGCCGGGCGCGATCAGGCGCACCACCACCGGCATGAAGATCGAAGCGGCCACGAGGATGATCGCCTGCGCGCCGAGCAGCAGCGTGAAGACGCTGTCGGACAGCCTTTGCCTCGCTGTCGTGCCGCCCTCCACCTCGGCCTTGGCGTAAGCCGGGACGAAGGCGGCGTTGAAGGCGCCTTCACCGAATATCGCCCGGAAATGATTGGGCAGGCGGAACGCATAGGCGAAAGCCTCGTTCATCACGCCCGATCCCAGCACCGCGGAGAGCACGATGTCGCGGATCAACCCCGTGACCCGCGACACGAGCGTCCAGCCGCCGACACCGAGGATGTGCTTCAGCATCGCGGCGCGAGGATTTGCGCAAACCGTGGCTCTCGTCCGAGGGGGCGGAGGCCCGGCACCCTGCCAAATATGAAAAATTCGGACGCCATTGTCTCCCGAGCCTTCCGGCCATTGCGATTCGCGATGCTGGTTCCTAGCCCAAGCTCGCCGCGCTGCCCATGGGCGCCATCGCCAGAACTCGTCGCGGCGCGCCATCGGACCCCCGGCTCGATGTTGATCTTGGCGCGCTCGCGGCGCATGAGGACCCCTGCCTCGGGCGCCCGTTAGCCATTTACAACCCGAAACCCCACGCCAATCTGACCCTGCGGAGATGACAGCATGCATGTGGCGATGATCGGCTCGGGCTATGTCGGCCTGGTTTCCGGGGCCTGCTTTGCCGATTTCGGCCATGTGGTCACCTGCGTCGACAAGGATGCTGGCAAAATCGCGGCGCTGCAACGCGGCGAGATGCCGATCTTCGAGCCGGGTCTTGCCGAGCTCGTGGCCGCGAATGTCGAAGGGCACCGGCTCGCCTTCACCACCGATCTCGCCGAGGCCGTGCGTCGGGCGGACACGGTCTTCATCGCGGTCGGAACGCCTTCACGGCGTGGCGACGGGCATGCCGACCTCACCTATGTCTACGGGGCGGCGCGCGAGATCGCGGCGGCGCTCGACGGCTACACGGTCATCGTCACCAAATCGACTGTCCCCGTGGGAACCGGGGACGAGGTCGAGCGCATCGTGCGCGAGACGCGCCCTGACGCCGCCTTCGCCCTCGTGTCCAATCCGGAATTCCTGCGCGAGGGCGCGGCCATCAGCGATTTCAAGCGGCCCGACCGCATCGTCATCGGCACAGAGGACAAGCGGGCCCGCGAAGTGATGACGGAGCTCTACCGTCCGCTCTTCCTCAACGAGCCGCCCATCGTCGCGACCAGCCGGCGCACGGCCGAGCTGATCAAATATGCCGGCAACGCCTTCCTGGCGACCAAGATCACCTTCATCAACGAGATTGCCGATCTCTGCGAGAAGCTCGGCGCCAATGTGCAGGAGGTGGCCCGCGGCATCGGGCTCGACAACCGCATCGGCGCGAAATTCCTGCATGCGGGGCCAGGCTATGGCGGCTCCTGCTTTCCCAAGGACACGCTCGCCCTCATCAAGACCGCCAAGGATCACGGAGCCCCGGTGCGCATCGTCGAGACGGTGGTGTCGGTCAATGAGGAGCGCAAGCGGGCAATGGCCCATAAGGTGATCGCGGCTTGTGGCGGCGAGGTGCGTGGCAAGACCATCGCGCTCCTCGGCCTGACCTTCAAGCCGAATACCGACGATATGCGCGAAGCGCCTTCGCTGGCCATCGTCTCGATCCTGCAGCAGGCGGGGGCCAAGGTCAGGGCCTATGATCCGGAAGGCATGGAGCAGGCGAGATCCGTTCTCGGCGAGGTCGAGTATTCGGCCGATGCCTATTCCTGCGTCGAGAACGCCGACGCGCTGGTGATCGTTACCGAATGGGACGCCTTCCGCGCGCTCGACCTCGCCCGCATCAAGGCCCTTCTGCGCGAGCCGCTCATCGTCGACCTGCGCAACATCTACCGCCCCGAGGAGATGCGGCGGCGCGGCTTCACCTATGTGAGCGTCGGGCGGCCGTCCTAACTCGACGACGCAGCCAAGGCGGCTCTGTCGGACGCAACCCCGAAGAACCGTTTGGCTTTGATGCAACGCCCCTCCGAGGGGTCTGCCCCCCTTGTTCAACTTGCGCCAGTCCCGTAACGATCACGACTGGGCTCTCAGCCCGCGCATCTCGAGAAACTAGCGCAAAGCCGGTCGCGATTTCACGACGACAACAGGGAGGCAAGCATGCCTTTTACTCGCAGGGTCTTTTCGAAACTCGCGGCCGGGCTTGCGCTGGTGCCGGCCCCGGCTGTCTGGAACTCCGCGCGGGCGCAAGCCCAGCCGATCAAGATCGGCTGCAGCCTGGCGCTGACCGGGGCGCTGTCGAGCGTGAAGGCCGGACTCGTCGGCTATGAATTCTGGCGCGACGACGTAAACGCTTCGGGAGGCATTCTCGGGCGTCCAGTCGAGCTCGTCGTCTATGACGATCAGAGCTCGGCTGCCGGCATCCCGGGCATCTACTCCAAGCTCATCGATGTCGATAAGGTAGATCTCCTGTTCTCGCCCTATGGGGCGAACCTGACTGCCGTGATCATGCCGATGATCAAGCAGCGCAACAAGTTCATCGTGGGCATGTTCGGCGTCTCCAATAACGACGAAGTGAAGCACGATAAGTTCTTCCAGATCGCTCCCTGGGGGCCGAACGCCTCGACCAATTGGGTGCGGGGCTATTTCGACATCGCCAAGGCGCAGGGAGTCAAGAAGATCGCCATCCTGGCCGCCGACGCCGAATTCTCGAAAGCATCGGCTGCCGGGGGCGAAAAGATCATCAAGGAATACGGCCTCGACCTGGTCGTGAACCAGACCTACCCCCCGAGCACGACGGATTTCTCGGGCATGCTGCGCAACCTGAAGGCCGCCGCGCCGGATGCCGTCTTCGTATGTTCCTATCCGCCGGATTCGGCCGCGCTCCTGCGCGGCGTCACGGAAATCGGCGTCGGAGATTCAGTCAAGCTCTTCGGCGGCGCCATGGTCGGTCCACAATATGCGTCGCTGCTGGAGAATCTCGGATCATCCCTGAATGGCGTCGTCAACTTCCACACCTATGTCCCGGAGCCGACGCTGAAGAGCGCCGGCATCGAGAAATTCCTCCTGCGTTACGCTCCGGTCGCCAAGGAACGCGGCATCGATGCGCTCGGCCATTATATTCCACCCTTCTACTACGCAGCCGGCGAAGTCGTGGCGGCGGCAGCGAGAGGAGCCAACTCCCTCGATGAGGCGAAGATCGCCGAATGGCTGCACAAGAATCCAGTCGAGACTATCGTCGGGCGCATCAATTTCGACGCCATGGGGGATTGGAACGAACGCCGCGTCCTGATGGTGCAGTTTCAAGGAGTGGCAAACCATAACATCGACCAGTTCCGCTCGGCGGGCAAACAGGTCATCATCGATCCACCGGCGCTCAAGAGCGGCGACTTCATTGGCTTTGCCAAGGCGCGGGGCTGACCGCGAACATCGGAAGAGCGAGCTCATGCCGTCGACCTGATGAATGCTCTTCCTTGATCTCTTCCTAAATGCTGTTGCGACCGGGCTCGTCGAGGGCAGCATCTATGCCCTCCTCAGCGTCGGCTTGGCCGTCACCTTCGGGATCCTCCACATCCCCAACCTCGCCCATCCTACCTTGGTGATTGTCGGAGCCTACTTCGCCCATCTGATGAATGCGTGGGGCTTCGATCCGATCGTCGGCAGTGTGCCGGGCGCCATCCTGTTCTATGGTGGGGGCCTCCTCATCTATGAATTCTACCTGCGCATCTTTGAAAAGCGCGGGCGCCAGAACACGCTGCAAAGCCTCACCTTGTTCTTCGGCCTTTCATTGGTCATCGAGATCTGCCTCCTCATCTATTTCGGGGCGGACCCGCGCTCGGTCGACGTCTCCTATGTCGGACGTAGCCTCTCCATCGGTCTCTTGGTGATGCCCTATCGGCTGCTGATCCCCGCGATGGCCGGCTCGATCGTCGTGATCGGGCTGTGGCTCTATCTCGAGTATTCGCGGACGGGTCTCGCCATGCGGGCCGTCGCCCACGACGAATTGGCCATCAGCATCGCGGGCATCGATCCCATCCGGGTCAAACGTCATGCCTTCGGCATCGCCACCGCGACATGCGCGATCGCCGGAGCCGCGCTCATCGTCGTGGGACCGGTCAATCCCTTCGCGGGCCGGCTCGAGATCGGGCGCGTCTTCGCGATCGTCGTGCTCGCCGGCATGGGCTCGATTCCAGGCACCTTGGCAGCAGGGTTCCTGATCGGCATTGCCGAGTCGCTGGTCTCAAGCTTCGTCAATCCGTCATGGGCGCAGGGAATTGCCTTCTTCGTCCTCTTGCTCACCCTGGCATTGCGGCCGACTGGCCTCTTCGGGGTGGCGCGATGAGAAACTCGACATTCGCAGGCCTGGCAGTTGCTCTGTTGGCGGCGGGTTTTGTCCTGCCGCAGCTCGTGCAAAACCCGTATGTCTTCTTCGCCTCTTACGTCATCTTGCAATATGTGGCGATTGCGACTGCGTGGAACATTCTTGGCGGCTACGCCGGCTACATCAATTTCGGAGCGGCCGGATTCTTTGGTGCCGGGGCCTATGCGGCGGCCTTCCTCTTTCGAGGCTATGAAGCGCCGATCGCCGTGCAAGTGCTGGCCGCGATCGGCGTCGGCGCTTGCCTCGGCGCCGCCATGGGCTATCTGACCCTGCGAATTCAAGGCGTCTACTTCGCCATCGCCAGCATCGCCCTGGTGGTCGTGCTCCAAACGCTCGTCGACGCCATCCCTGGGCTCGGCGGAGCGCGGGGATTATCGATCCTTTCACCGCCCCCTCCTGCCTGGTTCAAAGGACAGGTGCAGCTTGCCTTTTGCGTCATCTTGGTGATCGCGGTGGCCAGCGTCGTCGTGGCGCGCTGGATCGAACGCTCCTGGGTCGGGCGCGGCTTCCGTGCGCTGCGCGCCAGCGAAGCGGCGGCGGAGAGCGTCGGCGTTCCGACTTTGCGCTTGAAGGTTCTGGCTTGCGCGCTGAGTGGCGGCCTGATCGCGGCTGCCGGCGCGCCTTACCCGCTCTACGCCTCCTATGTCGAGCCCCTCAGCACCTTCAGCTTGGCCATCAGCGTCAACGCCCTCGCCATGCCGTTGATCGGTGGCACGCGCTCCTGGCCAGGGCCGGTCATCGGAGCCATTCTGCTCGCCAGCATCCAGCAGCTTGCAACCGTCACCATCTCCTCGGAGCTCAATATCCTGGTGGTCGGCGTCCTGCTGATCCTTTTCGTCGCGATCGCGCCGCAGGGCTTGATCGGTCTTTATCGCAGCCTCGGCAACCCTGCAGGAAATCGCGCGTGAGCGCCCCGATGCTCGCGCTCCGTCGCGTGCGCAAGCAGTTCGGCGCCTTCACGGCCCTCGCCTCGATCGACATGGAGGTCCAGGACGGAGAACGACTGGGCATCATCGGCCCGAACGGCTCAGGCAAGACGACGCTGATCAATTGCATCGCGGGGCTGCTGATGCCTGACGCCGGCAGCATCTCCTATCTGGGCCGGGACATTACCCATGTCCCGGCATTCAGGCGGGCAAGGCAAGGGATCGCGCGCAGCTTCCAGATCCCGCGCCCTTTCACAGGCATGAGCGTCCTCGAAAACCTTCTGGTGCCGCTCGACTATCTCGGGCACGAGCGACCGCGCGAGCGCGCCATGGAGGTTCTGGACTGGGTTGGCCTGCGCGACCGATGCGACGATCCCTCGGAAGGGCTCTCTCAACTGGAGCTGCGCAAGCTCGAGCTCGCGCGCGCCTTGGTCGGCAGGCCGCGGCTTCTGATCGCCGACGAAACGATGGCCGGCCTCTCCGAGGCCGAAATCGATACGCTACTCCCGATTCTCCTGCGACTGAACGAGAGCGGTGTCGCCATCATCATGATCGAGCACATCATGCACGCGGTGATGGGCTTCTCGCAGCGCGTAATCTGCGTGGAGACCGGCAAGATCATCGCCAATGGCACGCCACGCGAGGTCGCCGCCAATCCTATTGTCCAAAGGGTCTATTTTGGTGAACAGGCTCGTCGTTGAGGATCTCGTCGCCGGCTATGGCGCGGTGACCGTGCTGCACGGGGTCTCCATCGAGATCCGAGAGGGCGAGCTGGTCGCCGTTCTCGGTACCAATGGCAACGGAAAGAGCACTTTGCTTAACTGCCTCATTGGTCTCCTGAAGCCCAAGAGCGGCCGCATCTTTCTCGAATGGGACGGCGCGGC
>JBIOEK010000245.1:0-6253 GCA_044445925.1 Hyphomicrobiales bacterium | reverse complement strand
GAGGAGGCGCGAGCGCAGCGAAGCAACGACGAAGCAAACCAGAGACGCTGTCGTCCTGTGATCGGCGGCCTGGGTTGCTTCCCGCCACGCTTCGCTCGCGGCTGAAGGCTTGCGCTCGTAATGACGGGACTGCCGGGACAAGCCCGGCCATGACAAGGGTGTAGCCATGATCTCTCCGAGCCTCTCCTTCGCCCACCGTTTCGAGCCGGGGCGCGAAGATGCCCCGCCGCTCCTGCTGCTGCACGGCACGGGCGGCGACGAGAACGATCTCCTGCCGCTCGGCCGCATGGTGGCGCCGGGCGCCGCCCTGTTGTCGCCGCGCGGCAAGGTGCTCGAAGGCGGCATGCCGCGCTTCTTCCGGCGCCTCGCCGAGGGCGTGTTCGACGAGCAGGATCTGCGCAGGCGCACGCAGGAGCTCGCCGGTTTCGTCGAGGAGGCGAGGAACGCCTATGGGCTCGAGGCGCCCGTGGCGCTTGGCTTCTCGAACGGCGCCAATATCGCCTCGGCCCTCCTCTTGCTGCGGCCGGCCGTGCTCGCCGGCGCCGCGCTGCTGCGCCCGATGCTTCCCTTCGCCGATCCGCCCGAGGCCGATCTTGCGGGCAAGCCCGTCCTCATCCTCTCGGGCTCGCTGGACCCGATCGCGCCGCAATCCCATGCGCCTCGCCTCGCCAAGCTGTTCGAGGAGGCAGGCGCCGTGGTGCAAAGCGAGAGCCTGCCCGCCGGCCACGGCCTGTCGCAGGCCGATGTGACGATCGCGAAGGCGTGGATGGAGAGTGCGTTCGGGAGGGGATGAGGCGACGCGCCTGCGTCATTGCTTCGCGCTGCTCGGCCCGGATCAAGTCCGGGCCATGCATCCGGGACGACCGCAATGGAGTTGCCGTCTTCCCCTTTCCCGGGGCCGTGTAGCGAAGCGATCTTTTGGGACTCATAGCCGAAGCCACATATCTGCCGCAGTGCGGCGTCGCTGTTAACAACAGCAGAAATGCAGCGAGAACAGCTACCGTGGCACCCGTGAAGGGTCGGCAAAATCGAAGCTCATGTTGCGTTGCAGCATGGCTGACCGAAGGCCAAGCCAATGCAAGAGCCGCAGGCGCGTCGAGGCCGCGCGCCAGGCGCCCTTTGGTCGATATTCATGCCTCAAATAACCGGAGCCGAGCGCGAGCGCCGGCTACCCCAAATGCGATGCATCCTACTAGATTCTCCATGAGAACGCAAGGCGAACATATCTCGGCAAGCATATCTCGTCATGCGGGGCGTCGATCCGTCATGACGGACGGCGCCGGGCGTTCAAGCGAAGCGCACCGCGAGCGGGTCGAGCCCGATTCCCGAAAGACGGGTCTCCCAGCGCTCGCCCGGCAGCACCGGGAAGGCGCGCGTGAGCGTGCCGGTCGTCACGATCTCGCCCGCCGCGAGCGGCGGATTGGCGGGGTCTTGCGCCAGGAGGCCGACGAGGTGGCGCAAGGCCGACAAGGGTCCGTCCAGGACATTCGCGGCAAGGCCATGGTCGACGACGATGCCGTCGCGCAGGAGATCGATCTCGAAGGCCGAAAGCGTCCGCAGCCAGGCCTCGCCGCGCGGCGCGACCTTATGCCGAACGCCGACGAGCAGCGCGCCATGCAGCCCGAATGCCGCGACCGTGTCGGGCGCGGCGAAAATCCACTTGCGAAAGATCGATTGCACGATCTCGAAGCCATGGGCGACCCAGCCGATGCAGGCGAGCAGCGCCTCTTCGTCCATGTCGGGTGTCGGCGCCTTCGCCAGCCCGAAGACGATCTCGGGCTCGATCCGAGGCTCGGCGAGGCCGGCGAGCCCGAAGGAGGCGCCGGTCGCGGCGAGGTCGTGCACGGTGTGGGCGTAGACATAGCCCCAGATCGGCGCGAAGACCCCGTACTCGGCCCAGATGGTGCGGTTGGTGAAGCCGATCTTGCGCCCGACCGGCACCTCGCCGCGCGCCTCGCGCATCCGCCTCACCGCGGCGGTCACGCGGTAGGACGCAGCGAGATCGACGCGAGCCCCGGCCTCGGAAAGCGGCGGGATTTGCCGGCCCGTCCCCAGGACGGAGAGGAGCCTTGCCGCGATGGTCTCGATATCTTGCGTCGTAGCCTCGTCCTGGTCAGCCATGGGCCACCGCTCGCCTCGACTTTTAAGGGGCTTACCACAGTTTGATCTCGAGGGCCGCCGTCCGAGAGGGCGACGCGACCGTCCCTCTAACTGCACCACACTAGCCCGCCGCTCCTGCCGGAAGCGTGGCTTTGGGCCGGTCGCGAAGAGCAAGCACCATGAGACCGGCGGCGAAGGCGAGACCGACCGAGCTGAGCCAGATCCAATCATAGCGCAAGGTGAGATCGAACAGATAGCCGCCGAGAAAGGCACCGGCTGCAGCACCGATCGAGTGTCCGGCTGAAATCATGCCCATCGAAAGCCCCATCACGCGAAGGCCGATGTGGCTTGCGGCGAGGCTCGCGGTCACCGGCACCGTGGCGTAATCGACGGCGCCGAACAGCGCGGCGAAGATGACCAGCCTGTCGTAATCGACACCCACATACATGAGAAGAACGAAAGCAAAGCCTCGGATCAGATAGATCGAGGCAAGCAGCTCCACACGGTTCATCCGATCGGATAGCCAACCGGCCAGGATCATGCCTGCCATATTGACGGCCGACAGCAGGCCATAGGCCGTCGCGCTCGGGATCGGACCAAAGCCGCAAAATGACGCATAGCCCAGGAAATGCGTCTCGATGACGCCGGCGGTCGTGTAGCCGCAGAGCAGGAAGCTCCAGAACAGCAGGTGAAAGGCCGGCTTCTTCAGCACGAAGACGATGTCGGCGGAAAGCGGCGGCGCGAAGGCGCCGGTCTGGGGCGAAACAGGTTGCCGTGCCTGCATCCACCACAAAAGGGGAAGGAGCGCCAAGGCGGCCACGCCGATCGTCAGGAAGCTCCAGCGCCAGCTCCAGGTGGTCAATATGGCGGCGACCAAGGGCACGACGAGGAACTGTCCAGCGGTGGCGCCGGAGGTCGCGATACCGGTGGCGAGCCCACGGCCGCGATCGAACGACCGCGCTATTGCGGTCGCGACCACATGGGTGGCGACGATGCCGAAGCCCACTGCCGAGACGAAGCTGAACGCAATCAGGAATATGATGCGACTGCTCGTCGTGGCCACGGCAAGGCTGCCGATGCCGGTGAGCGCCAGTCCCAAGGCGAGCGTCATCCGCACGCCTTGCCGATCGATCATCCGTCCGGCGAATGCGCAACCGTCGCCATCACCAAGAGCGCCGTCGCGGCGGCACCCGATACGAAACTGCGCGACCAGCCGAGCTCCTGGCTCCAGATCGGCATCACCAGGCCGAGCGTCGCCCGCGCCGAGAACGCCAGCGCCAGCGCCAGAAAGCCGAAGCCCGCTACGAGCCATCTGGCCAGCGCTGTCGGAGCGGGCTCCTGCCGCGTCAATCGATCGTCCCTGGGGTCATCCATCGCGCGACCATGTGCGATGCCGAAGAGGGCGACAAACGATGCTTTTCTTGCGTCGCTTTAGCCGTGCTAAACTCAAACGATGGCCGTTCGCTTCGCTCTCCTTCATACCTTCGTGATCGTCGGACGTTCGGGCAGCATGAAGGATGCGGCGGAATTGCTGTCGCTGACGCCGGGTGCGATCAGCCAGCGCGTCCGCCTGCTCGAGGAGACGCTGGGACACCGGCTGTTCGTGCGCACCCGCCGCGGCGTCAGGCTGGACCCGAGAGGCGAGGCGTTGTTCCTAGCCCTCGATGAACCTTTCCGTCTCGTCGAGAAGGTCGACCGAAGCCTTACCGGACGCCCGTCGCAGCGGGTTGGCGTCAGCACGGTGGCGTCATTCGCGGCGAGCTGGCTGGTTCCACGGCTCGGTCGGTTTGCGAAGCTTCACCCCGATGTCGAGGTCGTCGTCGAAACCGACAGCCGCCTCGTCGATCTCGAGCAAGAGCCGGTCGATGTCGCCATCCGCCACGGTCTCGGCAACTATCCCGGTCTCGAATCGGTCAAGCTGATCGCGCCGGAACTCATCGTGGTCGGCAGCCCCGATCTCATCGAGTCGAGACCGCCCCTCGTCTCGCCGGCCGGCTGCCTTGCATTTCCCCTGCTGCACGGCCTCGACCGCGCCGACTGGTCGTTGTGGTTCGAGGCCCATGGGGTTCCGGCGCCAAAGCGCCTGAAAGGGCCTTCGTTCTCGGACGACCACCTCCTGGTCCGCGCTGCCGTCGCAGGGCAGGGCTTGGCTTTGGTTCGCGACGTATACGCAGGCGATGATCTTGTCTCGGGGCGGCTGGTGAGGGCGCTCGAGGTCAGCTGGCCGACGCAGTTCGCCTATTACGCCGTCACCAGGCCGGACATGGGACAGAGGCCCGCCATCCTTCAGTTCAGGAAATGGCTGATCCAAGAGGCAAGGGAGGGTCGTGGCTAAGGCCTGTTGACATTCAGAAGCCGAGCCTTCGGGGTCGTCCCGGATGCGATGCAGCACGCAGTGGTGCATCGCTGATCCGGGACCTATTGCCGTCGGTCCGTGGGTCCGTGTCTGCACCGCATCACTTCGTGCTGCGGCGCGCACGGGACGACCCCTATGAATGTCGACAGACCCTAGTGTGGCCTCCCCGTTCGCTAACGTATCTCGACCGTCACCCAGCTCTCGAAGCAGTTTCCCGCAGCGAGCGCCATGACGCCGATGGTCGCCCGTCCGCCGATGCCGCGCTCGGGCCCGAAGACCTCGGCCAGGAGATCGGAGAGCCCGCTCGAGACCTCGTGCACTTGCGTGAACTCCGGCGTGCAGACGACGAAGTTGAGGCTGCGCACGATCGACGACACAAGCTCGAGATCGCCGAGCGCCTGCTTGATGCCGGCGATCACGTTGAGGCCCGTGAGGCGCGCCGCCTCCCGCCCCTCAGCGACGCTGAGGCCAGCACCAAGCCTGCCGGGGAACATCACCGTCGCGCCGCGCTGCGGGACATGGCCGGACAGGAAGAGCAGATTGCCGGTGATGTGGAACGGCTTCATCGAGCCATAGGAGCTCCCGTAATAGCCCTCGCGCACGAAGTCCGGCACGTCGAGCCCGAGCTCCGCGATCCGCCGCTCGATGTCCATGGCGTGCTCCGTTCGATCAGGCCGGCATTCCGGAATGGCAGCCGAAAAGGGCGGCTATAACAAAGTAGGAGAATAGCCCTTTCGTGTCATGGCAGGCCCGAAGTCGGTAGTGGGGCAGTTTGATTGCGTCCGCTAGCGCGCTCGAACAATCCAGTTTCTAATGACACAGATGAGGGTGACCAACACGAAGCCGGCGGCAGCTCCTCCAATCATGTGGGCGGTGACTCTTGCCAAAATGATCAGGTCGCTACCAGGCCCCCAGTAGCCCATGCCGGTGTAAACTGTATACCCAGCGCCAAAGAATGCTCCGTACATGCCCGCACGGATCGTGTTCCAGCGTTTCATGTGGCCGCTTCCCAAGCCTCAAGCACGCTCACCATACACGGCATGGGGCGTTTGCGCCTTCTCGCCGAATCGCGTAACGGCTCGCAATGGCGCCCCCAAATCCCTCCCCAAACCACTCCGCGATCCTCATCGTCGATTTCGGCTCGCAATGGACGCAGCTCATCGCGAGGCGGGTGCGCGAGGCGAATGTGTTCTGCGAGATCGTGCCCTTCCATCAGGCCGATTCCGCCTTCAAGAGGCTTAAGCCCAAGGGCGTGATCCTCTCGGGCGGGCCTGCCTCGGTCGCGGACGACCAGACCCCGCGCGCGCCCGACATCGTGTTCTCCTCGGGCGTGCCGGTGCTCGGCATCTGCTATGGGCAGATGGCGATGGCGGCCCAGCTCGGCGGCGTCGTCGAGCAGGGCCACACCAGAGAGTTCGGCCGCGCCGAGGTCGACGTCATCGCCGAGAGCGCGCTCTTCGAGGGGGTGTGGCGCAAGGGCGAGCGCCATACCGTCTGGATGAGCCATGGCGACCGGGTGACCAAGCTGCCCGAGGGCTTCGCGCGGGCCGCGACCTCGGCGAACGCGCCGCTCGCGGTGCTGACCGACGAGAAGCGCCGCTATTTCGGCCTGATGTTCCACCCCGAGGTGGTGCATACGCCGGACGGCGCGAAGCTTCTCGCGAACTTCGTCCACAGGATCGCCGGCTGTCCGGCCGACTGGACCATGGCCGCCTATCGCGAGGAGGCGATCGCCAAGATCCGCGCCCAGGTCGGCAGCGGCAAGGTCATCTGCGGGCTCTCGGGCGGCGTCGATTC
>JBIOEK010000244.1:0-6262 GCA_044445925.1 Hyphomicrobiales bacterium | reverse complement strand
GGCTTCGGCCTCTCCGGCGCCATAGGCCGGCGCGACATCGAACCAGGTCACGCCCGCCTCATGGGCCCGCTCGAGCGCCGCCAGCCCTGAGCGCGCCGAGACGCGGGAGCCTAGCGAGGCGCAGCCGAAGCCGAGGCAGGAGGCCTCGAGCGCCGTGCCGGGCAGGGCCACGGTGCGGATCATCTAGACGAGCGACTCCATGAAACCGGCGACAACTCTTGGGTCGTCCCGTGCGCGGCGCAGCATGAAATGATGCGCCGCAGACACGGGATCCAGGGGCCAGCGCCGTCGCCTAGGTCCCGGATCTGCGATGCACCACTTCGTGCTGCATCGCGTCCGGGACGACCCCGAACGAGGATCGCCGGCATATTCGAACCATGGAAATCGCTGTACTAGCCCTTCCGGATAACCACCAGATACCGCGCCGGGTGCCGGCCGCGGTTCTCGAACAGGTTCGGGCTGCCGACGTCGAAGTCGATGCAATCGCCCTCGCGGAGCACGTAGCTCTCATCCCCGATCCGCAAATCGAGCTCGCCCTCGAGCATCAGCAATTGCTGCCGATAGGCGTTGGCGGTCCAGGCCTCATAGGGCACCTTCGCGCCTCCCGGCAGCTCGATCGAAACGATCTCGATGCCGCTCGAGGCTCCGGGCGGCGAGACTTGGCGGCGCAGATAGCCGGTCTCAGGATCCCGCCATAAAAGCTGGTCTTTGAGCCGCGACAGGCGCTCCTGCTTCTCGTCGGCGGCGGCGATCACGGAGCCGAGCCTGACGCCGAGCCCGGCGCAAAGCCTTCCCAGCAAGGCGGCGGTGGCGCTGCTTTGCGCCTTCTCGACGCGCGCGATCATGGTCTTGCTGACGCCCGACAGTTCAGCGAGGTCGCCGAGGCTCAAGCCCCGGCCCTCCCGCAGGGACCGCAGGCGCTCGCCCAAAAGCTGATCGAGGCTCTTGCCGGTCATGAGCGTTCAATATATTCTCCGATCGAAGAATATATGAGCTATGTTGAGTCGGCAATGACGGATGCGATCGGTCATAACTGTGGGCCGCCACTCGAAGAGGCCGAACTTCCGGATTGGCAGGTCGGCGACCTCTTCGTCGGCTATTGCTGGCGAAAGGCCCATCGCGCGGCCTGGAAGATCTCCCGCGATATCGCGCTCTACCGTCTGGAGCGGGCCGAAAGGCTCGGCCTGACCTATGAGGAATATACGCTCGAGATCCTGGAGCGAGGGCGCAATCTTCAGACTGAGGATGTCGAGCGGATCGAGGCCATCAAGCTTGCAAGAGCGATGCGGGGGTGAGGGGCGCTCCTTCTCCGGCAGAGGCTCAGATCGCGCTGCCGAGCCGCTCTCCGCGATAGATGCCGGAGCGGATGCGCTGCCACCAGGGCTTGTTTTCGAGATACCAGCGTAGCGTCTTTTCGAGCCCCGTCTCGAAGATCTCTTGCGGCCGCCAGCCGAGCTCGCGCCCGATCTTTGCAGCATCGATCGCGTAGCGCGCGTCATGCCCCGGCCGGTCGGCGACGAAGGTGATCAGCCTCGAGCGATTTCCGAAGGCTTCGTCAGGTGCGAGCTTGTCCATGAGGGCGACGATGGCGCGCACGACATCGATATTGCGCCGCTCGCACGATGCGCCGACATTATAGGTCTCGCCCGGCCGCCCTTCGCGGGCGACGAGGGCCAGCGCCCTTGCATGGTCCTCGACGAACAGCCAGTCGCGCACATTCTCGCCGAGCCCGTAGACGGGGAGCTCCTTGCCTTCGAGGGCGTTGATCACGGCGAGCGGGATCAGCTTCTCGGGAAATTGATAGGGTCCGAAATTGTTCGAGCAATTGGAGGTGAGCGTCGGCAGGCCATAAGTGCGGTGCCAGGCGCGCACCAGATGGTCCGAGGATGCCTTCGATGCCGCATAAGGCGAGCTCGGCTGATAGGGCGTCTCCTCGGTGAACAGGCCTTCGCGCCCCAGCGAGCCATAGACTTCGTCGGTCGAGACATGGTGGAAGCGGAAGCGCTCCTTCTCGCCGAGCGGCAGGGTTCGCCAATGCTCGAGCGCCGCCTGCAGCAGCACGAAGGTGCCGATGACATTGGTTGTGATGAACTCGCCAGGTGCGTCGATCGAGCGGTCGACATGGCTCTCCGCCGCCAAATGCAAGATGGCGTCGGGCCTGACCTTGGCGACGAGATCGCGCATGCGCGCGGCATCGCAAATATCGGCCTTGACGAAGCTGAAGCGCTTGTCTTGCGCGATGGGCGCCAGATTATCGAGATTGCCCGCATAGGTGAGCTTGTCGACCACCACCACGCGGTCATCGCTGTCGGCGATCAGATGGCGCGCCACCGCCGAGCCGATGAAGCCGGCGCCTCCCGTCACGATGAAGGTCCTGCTCATGCGAGGTCCGCGTTACCGCCCGTCATGGCAGGGACAAGCCCAATAGGCGCTAAGATAGCGGAATATCGCCCCTTTCCCAGGGACGTGCAGCGAAGGGCGAAGCCCGAGCGGAACGGAGCCCGGGACCCAGACAAAAAGCTGCGAAGCACAATATGTCTTGAAGACCAAGGAAGCGCCGCTTCGCGGCATCATATTGCGCTAGGCCCCGGACAGCATTCCACTGCGGACTTCGTCCTCGCTCCATGCTTCCGGGGAAGGGAGCCAGTCATCTTAGCGCCTATGGGGACAAGCCCGGTCACGACACGGCGTGGGGAGCTCAGGCCTTGCGCCCCTTGATCCAGGCCTCGATGCGGCGCATCGCCTCCTCGATGTCCTCGGCCTTGCGCGCAAAGCACAGGCGGAAATAGCCTTCCCCGCCGGGGCCGAACGCCGTGCCGGGGGCGAGGCCGACATTGGCCTCGTCGACGAGGTCGAGCGCGGCCTGCCGAACATCGGTGATGCCCTCGACCCGGAAGAAGGCGTAGAAGGCCCCGTCCGGAGGCGCCATCTCGATGCGGTTGGTGCGGCGCGCGCCCTCGAGAACGATCTCTCGCCCGCGCCTGGCGCCCTCGATCTGGCGCAGGAGGAAGGGCTCGCCTTCCTCGATCGCGGTGACCGCGGCGTGCTGCACGAAGGTGGCGACGCCCGAGGTCGAGTATTGGATGAGGTTCTCGATCGTCGCGCCCAGAGCTTCCGGCGCTTCGAGCCAGCCGATGCGCCAGCCGGTCATCGCCCAGTTCTTCGAGAAGGTCTGGGCATAGAGCACGCGCTCCTCGGCTCCCGCGAAGTCGTGGAAGGAGGGTGCGCGCGCCGCTCCGCCATAGACGAAACGCCCATAGATCTCATCGGCGACGATCCATAATCCGTGCCGGCGCGCGAGGTCGAGGATCGCCTCGAGCTCGGCCGCGGTCGCCGTCCAGCCCGTCGGGTTCGCGGGCGAGTTGACGACGATGACGCGCGTTCGAGGCGTCACGGCCGCTGCCAGGCGCTCGAGGTCCAGGCGCCAGCGTCCCTTGTCGACCTGCATCGGCACGAGCACGGGCTTGGCTCCCGAGACCGCGAGCGCCCCGATGAAATTCGGCCAGGCGGGCGAAGGCACCACGACCTCGTCGCCGAGGCCCGCCGCGAGGCGCATGGCGATCTGGATCGCGTGCATGCCCCCGATCGTGACGAAGAAGCGCTCGGGCGAGAGCGTCTTGCCGTAGAGGCGGCCCACATAGCCTGCGATCGCCTGGCGCAACTCGGGGATGCCGCGCTGCTTGGTATAGAAAGTCTCCCCGGCCGCGAGCGCTCGCGAAGCCGCGTCGCTGATGAAGGCAGGCGTGGGCAGATCGCCTTCGCCGGCCCAGAGCGGGATCAGCCCCTCGCGCCCGAAACCGTGGTGAAAGACCTCGACGATGCCGCTATCGGGCGCCGCGAGCGCCTCAGGGCGCAGGGCGGGAATTCCGGCCTTTGGGATCTTGGCGGCAATTGTCATCTATGCCTCGCGCGGCCTTGAGGCCTGGCTCGAGCGTTTCGGAACGGCTCGAACTAGCGCGAGGCGGCACCGCTCAGCAAGGAGAAACTCGCCTCGGCATCCCGGCCATGCGGCGGTACGTCGCTATTTTTTCAAGAGATCGCGAATCTCGGTCAAGAGCACGATCTCGGGCGGCGGCGCCTTCGGGGCGGGCGGTTCGGCGGGAGCGACGACCTTCTCCTTCATCCGGTTCATGGCTTGCACGACGAGAAACAGCACGAAGGCGACGATCACGAAATTGACGACGAAGGTGAGGAACTGGCCCCATCCGAGGACGGCACCCGACTTCTTGGCGTCGGCATAAGCGAGGCCCGCCTGAACCTTGCTCGACATGGCGAGGTAGTAGTTCGAGAAATCGAGGCCGCCGGTGATGGCGCCGACGATCGGCATGATGATGTCGGAGACGAGCGAATCGACGATCTTGCCGAAGGCCGCGCCGATGATCACCGCGACGGCGAGATCGACGACATTACCCCTCATCGCGAATTCGCGGAATTGCTTGAGCATGTTTGCCTCCTTCCGGCTTGTGGCCAAGCCTCCCCCATGAGAGGCCGAAAGCCGCCTTGCCGCAAGCCGTGGGCGCGTCTTTTTGAGCGCGACCGTGATTGCACGCGCGGCAATCCGGGCCTTCGCGGTCCTCCTGGATTGCTGCGCTCGCAAAGACGACACTCGCGATGTCGTAAAATCAATTTGCACGGGCGGCCGATACCGACCCCGCCATCGACCGCTCGCGCCGAATGATGCTATATTGGTGGATGCCGATCCAGGGAGCATGCGCATGAAAGTCTCGCTCATCCAGATGAACTCGATCAGCGACAAGGCGGCAAATCTTGCCCGGGCAAAGCTCCTGATCGAGCGCGCCGTCACCGAGGAACGACCGGACTGGGTGCTGCTGCCCGAGGTCTTCGACTGGATGGGCGGCACGAGCGCCGAGAAGCTCGCGATCGCCGAGCCGGCGACGGGCGGCCCCGCCTATGAGACGCTGCGCTCGCTCGCCCGCGATAACCGCATCTGGGTTCATGGCGGCAGCTTCTTCGAGCGCGTGCCGGGCGAGAGCCGCGCCTACAACACCTCCGTGGTGTTCAATCGCGAGGGGCGCGAGGTTGCCCGTTACCGCAAGATCCATATGTTCGACATCACCGCGCCCGACGGCACGAAATACCAGGAATCGGCGACCATGAAGGCTGGCGAAGAGGTCGTCACCTATGATTGCGAGGGCGTCACCGTCGGTTGCTCGATCTGTTACGATCTGCGCTTCGCGGAGCTATTCGCAGCGCTGGTCGATCGCGGCGCGACCCTGATCGCCCTGCCGGCCGCCTTCACGCTGCAGACCGGCAAGGATCATTGGGAGGTGCTGCTGCGCGCCCGCGCCATCGAGACCCAGACCTATGTGCTGGCCGCCGGCCAGACCGGTGCCTACGAGGCCAAGGGCAAGACCTTGCACAATTACGGGCATTCGATGGTCATCGACCCCTGGGGCCATGTGGTCGCCCGCGCCTCGGATGGCGTGGGCATCGTCTCTTCGCGGCTCGATCTGTCTCTACCCAAGGCCGTACGGGCCCGCATGCCGGTTGCCGAGCATCGCAGGCTGCGATTCCCTGCCCCTCAGATCGCCATCGCGGCGGAGTAGGACAGGACCGTCAGCCACCTTAACCATACAACCTCAGAACAGCCCGTCGACCGCGCCATTGGCGTCGAGGCCGATGCGTTCGGCCGCCGGGCGGCGCGGCAGGCCGGGCATGGTCATGATGTCTCCGCAGATCATCACCACGAAGCCGGCGCCAGCCGATAGGCGCACCTCGCGCACCGGCACGACATGGCCGCTCGGCGCGCCCAGCAAGGACGGGTCGGCAGCGAAGGAATATTGAGTCTTGGCGACGCAGACCGGAAGCTCGCCAAAACCCATCGCCTCGATCTCGGCGAGCCGCGCGGCGGCCTTGGATTCGATCGCGATATCGGCCGCGCCGTAGATCTCGCGCGCGATGACGCGCATTTTCTCGGCAAGCGGCATGGCGGCGGTATAGAGCGGCTTGAACTTGGCCGTGCCGCCATCGGCGAGGGCCGAGACTTTTTCGGCAAGCTCGGCCGTGCCCTTGCTTCCATTGGCCCAGTGGCGGCATTGCACCGCATCGACCCCGAACTCCTTCTTGCAATGCTCGGCGATCAGCTTGTGCTCGGCCTCGGTGTCGCTCGTGAAATGGTTGATGGCGACGATCGGCGGTACGCCGAACTTGCTAATTTTCCCCACTTGGCGGCGGAGTTTGGCGCGGCCGCGCCGCAAGGCGTCGAGATCCTCGCGGCCAAGATCGGTCTTCTTTGCCCCGC
>JBIOEK010000243.1:0-6282 GCA_044445925.1 Hyphomicrobiales bacterium | reverse complement strand
GCCGTGCAGCCTTCGAGATAGGAGACGTAGGAGCCGGCGTCCGCGATGATCAAGGTGCGCTCGAACTGGCCGGTATTCTGCTCGTTGATGCGGAAATAGGTCGACAGCTCCATCGGGCAGCGCACGCCCTTGGGCACATAGACGAAGGAACCGTCAGTGAACACCGCCGAGTTCAGCGTCGCGAAGAAGTTGTCGGTGACCGGCACCACCGAGCCCAGATACTTGCGCACCAGCTCGGGGTGCTCGCGCACCGCCTCCGAGATCGAGGAGAAGATGACGCCGGCCTTGGCCAGCTCATCCTTGTAGGTCGTGCCGATCGACACCGAATCGAAGACCGCGTCGACGGCCACGCGCGCCCCCTCGACACCGGCGAGAACCGCCTGCTCCTTCAAGGGGATACCGAGCTTCGCGAAAGTCTTCAGAAGCTCGGGATCGACCTCGTCGAGCGAGTTCGGCCCCCCGCCTTTCTTGGGCGCGGAATAATAATAGAGCTCGTCATAGGCGATCTTCGGGTGATGGACGCGCGCCCAGTTGGGCTCCTCCATCGTCTTCCAGCGGCGATAGGCGTCGAGCCGCCAGTCGAGCAGCCAGCCCGGCTCGCCCTTCTTGGCCGAGATGAAGCGGATGACCTCGTCGGAAAGGCCTTTCGGGGCCTTTTCCGTCTCGATCTCCGTGGAAAAGCCCCACTTATATTGATCCACATCGATCGCTTTGACGCGATTGACCGTCTCCTGAACAGCCGGCATTTCATTCTCCTGCGCGGTTTCAAGGGCCGCCGGATTGGTCTTGCGTCGCAGCCTATGCCGCGTTCGCTCTTTTATATAAGCATTTTGCAGCCGTTTCGAAGCCCTCCACGAAACGAAGCACTTCAGCCTCGCTGGTAGCCCGCCCGAGGCTCACCCGGATCGCGCTTTCGGCGAGACATCGCTCTATACCCATAGCACCAAGAACATGCGAGCGCTTCACTTTTCCCGAGGAGCAGGCCGAACCCGAGGACACGGCAAAGCCTGAAAGGTCGAGCGCCATCAACAGGGTCGCCGCCGGCGCCCCATCGAGGCCGATCAGCGTGGTGTTCGGCAACCTCGGCGCTGCCTGGCCGAAGATGGTCGCATCCTTGACGCGTCCGACGATTTCCCCTTCCAGGCGATCCCGCAAGGCGGTCAGGCGGGCCGCGACTTCGTCGAGCTCAGCAGCTGCGAGGCGGGCGGCGACCCCGAAGCCTGAGATCGCGGCCACGGCCTCGGTACCCGCGCGGCGCCCCATCTCCTGACCGCCTCCCCCGATCAGCGCCTCGGCGGGAGCGGTGCCTTGCGAGCGAAGCACGAGCGCGCCTACGCCCTGCGGCCCGCCGAGCTTGTGCCCGGACAGGATCAGGGCATCCGCGCCCAAGGCCGCGATGTCGAGCGCGATCTTGCCCGCCGCCTGCACGGCGTCGCAGACGAGTATGCCTTCATGGGCATGCACCAGTGCCGCGATCTCGGCGATCGGCTGCAGCACGCCGGTCTCGTTATTCGCGGCCTGCACGGCAACGAGCGCGGGGGCGGGCGCCGCGGCGAGGCTCGCTTCGAGCGCCGCGAGATCGATGAGCCCCTCGCGGTTCACCGGGAGCAAGTTGCGCATCCCTTCCGGAAAGCGGCCGCCCGCGAGCACCGCCACGTGCTCGGTCGCGCCGATCAGCGCCTTTGAGATGCGCTTGTCTTCGCCTTCGATCCGCCAGTGCAGCGTCAGTGCCGTGGCGATGGCCTCGGTGCCCCCGCTCACGAAGGTCACGGCCGCCTCGGCGGCATTCACAAGGCCCGCGACCTCGCGCCGCGCCGCCTCGACCGTCTGACGGGCAACGCGGCCTTCGGCATGCACGGAGGAAGGATTGCCGGTGGCCGACAGGGCCTCGATCATCCGCGCCGCCGCCTCGGCGCGGATGGGCGCAGTGGCATTCCAATCGAGATAGATCCGGCCCATGATTCCGTTACCGCGAAGCTCTCGTTCACCTTGCCCGGCGCCGACGCGAAAATGCCCCTGCGCATAAATGCTTGCGCAGCCGGGCGGTTGCAGCGATAAGACGCGCGCCTTATCTGAGGGGTTGCCGCAGGCTTCGTGCGCCATCCCCGTCGATCGATATCGAGCCTCGGCGAAGTGCGCTGCCGCCGACCGGCTTCAAGTGACGCAATTAGGCGTCGAAGCCGGGATGCGTCAAGCCACCGAGCGGCGGCGCGGCCCCAGGAGCAAGGACGAAAGCAATATGCCGGAGGTAATTTTTCCAGGCCCCGACGGACGCATCGAAGGGCGCTACCATCCCGCCAAGGAGAAAGGCTCGCCCGTCGCGCTCCTGCTGCATCCCCATCCGCAGCTCGGCGGCACGATGAACAACCAGATCGTCTACAAGCTCTATTACGCCTTCGCCAGCCGCGGATTCGCGGTGCTGCGCTTCAATTTCCGGGGCGTCGGGCGCAGCCAGGGCACTTTCGACTACGGCCAAGGCGAGCTGTCGGACGCTGCCGCGGCGCTCGACTGGCTGCAGTCGAACAACCCCGAGAGCCGCAAATGCTGGATCGCCGGCGTTTCGTTCGGCTGCTGGATCGGCATGCAGCTTCTGATGCGCCGCCCCGAGATCGACGGCTTTATCTCGATCGCCCCAATGGCGAACCGCTTCGATTTCTCGTTCCTCGCGCCTTGCCCATCCTCCGGCCTGTTCGTGCATGGCGACAAGGACGGCGTGGCGCCGGTCGCCGAGGTGATGCCGATTATCGAGAAGGTGAAGACCCAGAAAGGCATCAAGATCGAGCATGCGATCGTCGAGGGCGCGAATCATTTCTTCGAGAATCGCGTCGACGAATTGATCGAGACCGTCAGCGAATATCTCGACCGCCGGCTCGGAGCCAGAAGCGCCGCGGCCTGACACGGCGCCGCGGCCCGACGATCCTTCCACGTCAAGGCCGGTGCGCTCGCGGCAGGCCCCCTCGGCGCGCAATTGGGCTATCCGGCGATCTTCCTCGCCGACGCGGCGTCCGTTGCCGGCGCGCTTGCCGCGCTTATCGGCGTTTCCCGGCTGCGCAGCGCCAGCGATCCCATCCCGACGCCCGATTACCCGCCAACAGGCTGAACCATTCCCGGACGCGGGCGTTGCCCGGACAGGCGAACCTCGCTCCAAGCGCCGTATGTCGCCGCCGCATGTCATGGCGCCGACAAGGAAACTTGCCAATGAGGGGCCGAGCATCGATGCCGAGCGGCTTGATCCAACCATCTAGATCCAGCGCCTATGGAGCAATGCGCACCCATGGACTATCAGCAGCGCCCATGAGATCCGCGCTCAGATTCGTCCTCGAGACCTCCAACCGCTTCCTCGCTCATGATGGCTGGGCGATCGCGAGCCATATCGCTCTCTCGGCGCTGACATCGCTCTTCCCCTTCCTCATCTTGGTGACGGCGCTCGCCGGCTTCTTCGGCTCGGAAGAGCTTGCGAGGGAAACCGCCAAGCTGATCTTTCTCGCCTGGCCGAAGGAGGTCGCCGACCCCATCGCCAACGAGGTTTCGCGCGTGTTGACCGAGCGCCGTCACGGCCTCCTGACGCTCGGCACGCTGGCGGCGTTCTATTTCTCCTCGAGCGGCGTCGAGAGCTTGCGCATCGGCCTCAACCGCGCTTATGGCGGCGTCGAGACGCGGCCCTGGTACGTCCTGCGGGCGGAGTCCATCCTGTTCATATTGGCCGGCGCGGTCGTGATGCTTTTCTTCGCCTTCCTGGTCGTGCTCGGGCCGCTGCTCTGGAGCATCATGCTGAGCTACGTGCCGACGCTCGAGCCATTCACCCGCGAGGTTACGCTGGTGAGCTATGCGGTGACGGGTGCAGCCGCGACCGTCGCGCTCATCGTCGCCCACCGCCTGCTCCCGGCTCAACCCCTGCCGCTGCATCGCCTGGCGCCCGGCATCATCTTGACCCTGACGCTGTGGCTCACCGGCGGTATCGCCTTCGGGGCCTATCTGCACAGCTTCTCGGGCAATTATTTCTCCACCTATGCGGGACTTGCGACGGCGATGATCGCCTTGGTGTTTCTCTATATGATGGCCTCCATCTTCCTGCTCGGAGGCGAAGTGAACGCCTTGCTGGCCGAGGTGATGGCCAAGCGGCGGCAGGCGCGGCGCGGCGGAAGCCTTCCCGCTGATCCGCATCGCGTCAATTGACTCGCAAAACCTCGTCCTTTATGTCAAACGTAATGACTGTTATATAGAACGATAGGGTTGACCGGTGTCGCTTGACGGGCGCGCAGCGTTCGTCGAGAGAACGGCTTGCATCTCCCGCGAAAGGGCCTCGTCATGACAGGACAACCGGGCTTCTCCACCTTGGCGGTTCATGCGGGCGCACAGCCCGATCCCGCGACCGGCGCACGGGCGACGCCGATCTACCAGACCACTGCCTTCGTCTTCGACGATGTCGATCACGCGGCTTCACTGTTCGGCCTGCAGGCCTTCGGCAATATCTATACGCGCATCGGCAATCCGACCTGCGCCGTGCTCGAGGAGCGCGTCGCCGCGCTCGAAGGAGGAACGGCGGCGCTCGCCGTCGCTTCAGGCCATGCGGCCGAGTTCATCACCTTTCACACCTTGATGCAGCCCGGCGACGAGCTCATCGCCTCGACCAAGCTCTATGGCGGGTCGATCAACCAATTCAACCACGCCTACAAGAATTTCGGTTGGACGGCGCGCTTCGCCGATCCCGATGATCTCTCGAGCTTCGAGAATGCGCTCACGCCAAAGACCAAGGCGATCTTCGTGGAATCGATCGCCAATCCGGGCGGGGTGATCACCGATATCGAGGCGATCTCGAAGATCGCCAAGAAGGCGAATGTGCCGCTGATCGTCGACAACACCATGGCCACGCCCTATCTGTGGCGTCCCTTCGAGCATGGCGCCGATATCATCGTCCATTCGGCGACGAAATTCCTCGGCGGCCATGGCAATTCCATTGCCGGGGTGATCGTCGATGGCGGCAAGTTCAATTGGGTGGGCGATGACCGCTATCCGATGCTGTCGAAGCCGCGGCCCGAATATAACGGCATGGTGCTCGGCGAGACCTTCGGCAATTTCGGCTTCGCCATCGCGGCGCGCGTGCTCGGCCTGCGCGATCTCGGGCCGGCGCTCTCGCCTTTCAACGCCTTCCTGGTGATCTCCGGCATCGAGACCTTGCCGTTGCGAATGCAGAAGCATTGCGAAAATACGCTCGAGGTCGCCAAGCATCTCAAGACCCACAAGGCGGTCTCCTGGATCAGCTATCCCGGCTTGCCGGACGATAAATACCATGCGCTGGCGCAGAAATACTGCCCCAAGGGAGCGGGCGCGGTGTTCACTTTCGGCCTTAAGGGGGGCTATGACGCGGGCGTGAAGCTCGTCTCCGAGCTCAAGCTCTTCTCTCATCTCGCCAATATCGGGGATACCCGCTCCCTCGTCATTCACCCGGCTTCGACGACGCATCGCCAGTTGTCCGACGAGCAGAAGACCAAGGCCGGCGCCGGGCCCGATGTGGTGCGCCTGTCGATCGGCATCGAGGACGCGGCCGACCTGATCGCCGATCTCGATCAGGCGCTCGGGGATTAAGCTATTTGCCAGGACCTCAGAGCACCGCCCAACTGGCGTAACGGTTAGAATAGCATATATGGCAGAGGTGAACAGGGCTCGGTCGAGCCTTGCCGAGAAGATCGTTCCGGAAACACCATGCTGACCCTTAAGGTTCGAGACGATCTCTGCCTCGACTACGCCAATACACTGTGCTGGCGCGGAAGCGAGAACCCCGCCGAGGAGTTGCACGACCTTGCCGGCCTCCTCGGCTGGCTCGAGCGTACCGCGCTCGTGGGGGCGGATGCGCATGGCAGGCTCGAAGCCGTGTCGCGCAATCTCGGCGAGCGCAGCTCCGAGCTTTTCGCGCAAGCCATCGCTATGCGCGAGACGATCTTTCGCATCTTCAGTGCCTTCGCGACCGGTGACGAAGTCGGCCTTCAGGATTTCGCGGCGCTCGAACATGCCCTCTGCGAGGCTCCGGCGCGCGCTGCCCTCATGCGGGCTGACGGAGCCTATGCCTGGCGAATCGACGCGCCGCTTCTCACCATGCCGCAGCTTCTCGCCCCCGTTCTTTGGTCGGCCGGCGATTTGCTCGTCAATGCGGCGCGCCGACGCATCCGGCGCTGCGCCAACGAGAAATGCCTGTGGATGTTTGTCGACGAGAGCAAGAGCGGCACGCGCAGATGGTGCCAGATGAGCGCCTGCGGCAATCGCGCCAAGGCGCGCCGTCACTAT
>JBIOEK010000242.1:0-6286 GCA_044445925.1 Hyphomicrobiales bacterium | reverse complement strand
GGGTCGCGTGAGCGGCGAGGTCCTCCTCGAGGCGAGAGACCTGCGCCGCACCTATGAGGTGAGGCGCGGCATGTTCGGCGGGGTCGGCATCGTCAAGGCGCTGGCCGGGGTTTCCTTCACGCTGGCGGCCGGGAAGACGCTTGCCGTGGTCGGCGAATCGGGTTGCGGCAAATCGACGCTCGGGCGCCTCGTGACCATGATCGAGGAGCCGAGCGGAGGCACGCTGGTCATCGACGGCATCGATCCGATGAAGGCCACGACGCAGGAGAGGAAGCGCCTGCGCCGCGAGGTGCAAATCGTCTTCCAGAACCCCTATGGTTCGCTCAATCCGCGCCAGACGATCGGCGCCGCGCTCGAGGAACCGCTGATCGTCAATACCGATCTCGGCACCAAGGACCGAGCCCTCGCGGCGCGCGCCATGCTGGATCGCGTCGGCCTGCGCCCCGAGCATTATGACCGCTATCCGCATATGTTCTCAGGCGGCCAGCGCCAGCGCATCGCCATCGCGCGGGCGCTGATGACGCATCCGCGCATCCTCGTCCTCGACGAGCCGGTCTCGGCGCTCGACGTGTCGATCCGCGCCCAGGTGCTCAACCTCCTGGACGAGCTCCAGGACGAGTTCAACCTCGCCTATCTGTTCATCAGCCACGATCTGTCGGTGGTGAAGCACATCGCCGACGAGGTGATGGTGATCTATCTCGGCTCCGCCGTCGAGTGGGGCGAGAGCGCGACCATCTTCGCCGAGCCGCGCCATCCCTATACGCGCGCTCTGCTCTCGGCGACGCCGGTTGCCGATCCGATGGCCAAGAAGGAGCGCATCATCCTCAAGGGAGAGCTGCCTTCGCCCTTCTTTCCGCCCTCGGGCTGCTCCTTCCATCCGCGCTGCCCGCTCGTCATCGATCGCTGCCGCGACGCCTTCCCGCCGACCGAGACGGTGGCGGGACGCGAGGTCGCCTGCTTCCGGGCGCGCGAATCGGTTCCGGTGGTCGCTGCGGGATGAGGCCCCTTGACTTGGGTTGACGGGTCGGAGCGAGGCAGAGGTTGGATGGCGAGGGGATACCGGGGCCACTCCCCACACCCTCCCGCCGGGTGTAGATTACGGACTGTGCCGTGAGCGCCAGGGGTGCGCCCCGCGCTCCTGCACGAACGGATGGCCATGCTCGTCCCGCATTCGAACGACCGTCAAAAGGACCGCGAAACCGCAGCAAAGGGAGGCAAGTGCGATGGACCGCAGAGCATTCCTGAAAACGGCAAGCGCCGCAGCCGCCGCTGTGACCGGCACCCTGGCAAGTCCTGCCATCTCGCAAGCTGCCGCGGCGCGCACGCTGCGTTTCGTGCCGCGGCAGGACCTGTCCAATTTCGATCCGATCTGGACCACGGCCTATGTTGTGCGCAACGCCGCGGCGCTGGTGTGGGATACGCTGTATGGCGTCGACGAAAAGCTGTCGCTGCAGCGCCAGATGGTCGAAGCCGAAGAGGTGTCGCCGGACGGGCTCACCTGGACCTTCCGCCTGCGGCCTGGGCTCAAATTCCATGACGGCGAGCCGGTGCTGGCCAAGGACGTAGTTGCCAGCATCAAGCGCTGGTCGGCGCGTGACTCGATGGGCCGCATGCTCAAGACCATCGAGAACGAGCTCGTCGCGGTCGATGACCGCAACTTCCGCTGGTCCTTGCGGAAACCCTTTTCGAAACTGTTGCTGGCGCTGGGCAAGAATGCGCCACCCTGCTGTTTCATCATGCCGGCACGGATCGCCGCGACCGATCCGTTCAAGCAGATAACGGACTATGTCGGCTCAGGCCCGATGCGCTTCGTGCGAGACGAGTGGGTGCCCGGTGCCCGCTCGGTGTTCGAGAAATTCGAGGACTACCTGCCGCGCCAGGAACCCGCCTCCTGGCTCGCGGGGGGCAAGCGAATGCTGGTGGACCGCGCCGAATGGATCGTGATGCCGGATGCGGCCACGGCCTCGGCCGCGCTGCAGAACGGCGAAGTGGATTGGTGGGAAACCCCGATCAGCGATCTGATGCCGGTGCTGCGCCGCAACCGCGACGTCAAGGTCGATATCGCCGATTCGCTCGGCTATATCGGCATGATCTGCATGAACCACCTCTACGCCCCCTTCAACGATGTGCGGGCGCGCCGCGCCGTCCTCATGGCGGTGAACCAGGAAGACTATATGCGCGCCTATGTCGGGGACGACCCCGAAATGTGGAAGCCGTTGCCCGGCTTCTTCACGCCCGGCACGCCGCTCTACAGCGAGGAAGGCGGCGAAGTCCTGAAAGGTCCGCGCGACATCGGCGCGGCGAGGAAGCTGTTGGCGGAAAGCGGCTATGGCGGCGAGCCCGTCACCTGCATGGCCGCCCAGGATTTCGCTTCCCACAAGGCATTCGGCGACGTCACGGCGGACATGCTCAAGCGGCTCGGCGTGAATGTCGATTTCGTTGCGGCCGATTGGGGTACCGTGCTCGCGAGGCGGGCGCAGAAGTCGCCGCCCGGCCAGGGGGGCTGGCAGATGTTTCACACCACTTTGGCGGGCACGGATTGCACAAACCCCGCCACCTACCCGCAGATCCGCGCCAATGGCGACGCTGCGTGGTTCGGATGGCCGAACATTCCGCAGGTCGAGGCTGAGGTCGCCGCCTGGTTCGAGGCGAAATCTCTCGACGAAGAGAAAGCCGCGGCGATGCGTCTCAACAAGGCCGCGCTCGACGATGTGGTTGCCCTGCCGCTCGGCCTCTACTTCCAGTACCAGGCTTGGAGGAGCAATATCTCGGGGATCGCCAGGGGGCCGCTGCCTCTCTTCTGGGGCGTCAGCAAGACGGTTTGATCAGCCGGCGTCTGTTCGTGCGTCGGAGGCGCTGCTCGATGGAGACAGCATTCCACGCTCGCGAGGTGCAGAAAGGCGCGGGTGCACCTGTCCTCTCGCTTCTGCTGTGGGATAAGGCAGCTCACGCCTTGCGGCGCGAATTGCTCCAGGCCGTGAACGCCATCACGGCCGCGAGCCCACCATAGGCGAGCGGTTTCAGCGTGCGCACCAAGGGCCCGAGATCGATATCGTAGATCACGAGGATCATGGATCCCGGGATGCCGATGCCGCATAATATGCCCATCATGCGCCAGATCTGATGGCGCACCTTGGCGGCGAGCAGGCGGTCGGCGTCGGTGGTCACGATCGGCGTGTCGCCTGCCCATCGATCGGCGATCAGGCCTCCGGCATTGAGCGCGATCGGGTAGCCGATGCCGAGGATGAGGAAGGCGGTGGCGAACAGGCAGGAGACGAAGACCAGCGCCGAGGTCTTCGCAGGATCCGGATAGAGCAGCGTCATCGCCGGGACGAACAAGAGGCCGATCACCAGGGCCGCGATCACGATGAAGATGATGGCGCCGGACACTATCGCGACCCCGCTCGCGGCGCCCTTGACGGTCGCGCCGTAAAGCTCGAGGCGCTGCCATTCATCGGGCGTATAGCGAAAGCCCGGCCAGTCCTGGCCGGCCGGGCCGAGCTGCAGCAAGCTCTTGGCGTAGTAGCGCAGGAAGCGATGGTCGCGCCGGTCGGTTGCTTTGATCTCGTCCATGTGGCTCGCTCCGACGCCGTTTCCGGGATTCGATACTATGCTCGGGCCCGTAGCCGACTCAAAGCCGAAGGAGGCCCGTTCCCCATGAGCGATGCGGACTACATCATCGTCGGCAGCGGCATCAATGCGCTCACCTGCGCCGCCATGCTCGGGCGAAAGGGGCGCAAGGTGCTGCTGCTCGAGCGCAATGACCGGATCGGCGGCTGCATTCGCACCGAGGAGATCACGGCTCCTGGCTTCATCCACGATGTGATGGCGACGACCTTCGTGTTGTTCGTCACCTCGCCGGCCTTCGCCGTCCTCGGCCCCGAGCTTGCGAAGCGCGGTCTGTCATTCAAGCATGCGGCCGTGCCGACCGGCGTGCTCCTTCCGGACGGACGTCATCTTGTCTTCGGCAAGGACCGCGCCCGCAACATCGAAGCCTTCGAGGCTCAGGCCGCCGGCGACGGCAAGAGCTTCGCTGCGCAGATGGACCGCTTCGGCGGCGATATGAGCCTTGTGTTCGGTCTGCTCGGCGGCTCGCTATGGTCGCTGGCGACGCTTCGCCTCATGGCGCGCGAGGGCTGGCGGCGGGGCTTGCGCGGGCTCATGGCCTTTTTCGGCGAGGCCTTGGCCTCGGGCCGCGCTCATCTCGAAAGCTCGTACCGCTCGGAGGTCGTGCAGGCCCTGTTCGCGCCTTGGGTGCTGCATTGCGGGCTCGGGCCCGAAAGCGCCTATGGCGGGGAAATGCTCAAGGTGACTGGATTTGCGCTCGAGGCCGCCGGCGCGCCGATCGTCGAGGGCGGTGCCGGAAATCTCCTCATGGCCTTCGAGAGCCTGATCGGCGATCGGGGCGGCGCCATCCGCACGGGCGCCGATGTCGATCGCGTCGAGCTCGATGCGCGGGGCGAAGCCTGCGGCGTGCGCCTCGTGGACGGCACGCGCTTGACGGCCGGGCAGGGCGTCATCTGCTCGGTCGGCCCCGGCCAGCTCTATCGGAGGCTGTTGAAGGACGCGCCGCTTCCCTCGGAGATCGCCGCTGGGCTCGCGGGCTTTCGCCACGGCAAGGGCAATCTGCAGATGCATTATGCCTTGTCGGCGCCGCCTCGCTGGAAATCGGGCGATCTTGGCGGCGTCGCGCTCCTGCATCTGACGCCAGGCCTCGACGGCGTCTCGCGCGCCGTGAACGAATGCGAGCGCGGCCTCTTGCCCGCGGTCCCGACGGTTTGCGTCGGCCAGCCTGCATCCTTCGATCCGAGCCGCGCTCCTGCCGGCAAGTCGATCCTGTGGCTGCAATTGCCGGAGGCGCCGCGCTTCATCAAGGGCGACGCCCTGGGAGAGATTGCGGCGCCCGCCGATGGGCGCTGGACCGAAGCGATCCGCGAGCGTTACGCGGATCGCGTCGAGGCCATTCTCGCATCCCATATCGAAGGCTTCCGCGACAGCGTGATCGCGCGCCGCGTCTACTCGCCCGCCGATCTCGAAGCCATGAACGTCAACCTGGTCGGCGGCGATCCCTATGGCGGCTTCTGCGGCCTCGACCAGTTTTTCCTGTGGCGGCCGTTCAAGACCTCGGTCAACCACAAGACGCATATCGCCCATCTCTTCCAGATCGGCGCCTCGACCCATCCGGGGCCGGGCCTCGGCGGCGGCTCGGGCTTCCTGCTGGCGCAAAGCTTGAAATAGCCGCCCGGATCGAAACTCTCTGCCGGTCTTTGCCGGACCGATGTCATCCCCGGCGAGCCGCCACGGCACTGCCTTCGGGCATGACGCAACCCGTGCGTAGTGGCGGCGAGGGAAGGGGATCCAAATGCTTCAGTGGCATGGATTGCCTTCCCTCGCGGCCTCGCCTCGAATGACAGCCTCCGCGGCCTACCGCTCGAGCCACCCCGGGTCGATCACCGGCAAGGGGATGGCATCGATCAGGGTGCGGGTATAGGCGTCGCGCGGGGCGCTGAATACGTCCTCGCAGGATCCTTCCTCGACCACGCGGCCCTCGCGCAGCACATAGACCCGGCTGCAGACGGCGCGCACCACCGACAGGTCATGGCTGATGAAGGCCATGGCGAGGTTCATCTCGCGCTTGAGCTCGCGGAGCAGAGCGAGCACCTGAGCCTGCGTCGACACGTCGAGGCCGGAGACGATCTCGTCGGCGAGCACGAAATCGGGCTCGAGCACCACGGCGCGCGCGATGCCGATCCGCTGGCGCTGCCCGCCCGACAATTCATGGGGATAGCGATCGAGCGCCGCGGGCGAGAGGCCGACGCGCTCGATGACCTTTCGCACCCGCTTCTCGGCTGCGGCGCGATCGGCGATGCCATGCAGCAGCAAAGGATCGATCAGGATGCGGCGGACGGTGCGCCGCGGATTGAGGGACGACATCGGGTCCTGGAAGATCATCTGCATGCGCCGGCGCAGCTTGCGCATGGCCATCTCGTCGAGCCCGACGATCTCCCGGCCGTCGAAACGGATGCTGCCTTCGGTCGGCCGCAGGAGCCCGAGGAGGGCGCGTCCGAGCGTGGTCTTGCCGGAGCCGGATTCGCCGACGATGCCGACCGTCTCGGCCCTGCCGATGCTGATGTCGACGCGATGCAGCACCGGTCTTGCGGGTTGGCGCTGCCCGAACGGGCCGCGCCTTCCCGCATAGGCAACGACGACGCCTTGCGCCTGGATCAGGGCCTCAGCCACTGGGGCTCACGCCGTCGAAGGCCGCGATCTCCATGCGGCAGGCAGC
>JBIOEK010000241.1:0-6296 GCA_044445925.1 Hyphomicrobiales bacterium | reverse complement strand
CCTCGACATTCTCGTCGAGCGTGTATTTCTCACTGTCGCCCCTCGCCGATCGGCCCTGGCCGCGGTGATCGAAATGGACGAGCTGCAGTTGCCCGGCGAGCGGGGCGAAGGCCGGTTTGAGGCCGCTATGGTCGCTGCCCGGACCACCATGGATGATGAAGGCCGGCGGCTTCTCGCGCATGCGAGGCCCGTCCGAAACGAGCCCTGCACCCTCGATATCGAAATAGATTTCCGTGTCTCGAACGCGGGCGCGCATGGGCTCCTCCGGGTAAAGGCCGGGGGCGATTGTGGCATCGATCGTCGAGCCTGGTCGAGACGGGCGGGAACGACCGGCGCCGCAGCCACCGCGACGCATCGCCGGGCCGCGTCGCCGCAACAGGCTCGGCATCCCCGCAATTTTCGGTATAAGACGCCCGACGCAGCCATGGTGCGGTGATGCTCGACCAGCTTTCGACGGCGACCCCTTTTCTTGCGGCCTTCCTCGGCTCCTTCGTGGAATGCGTCGAAGCCATGACCATCGTGCTCGCCGTGGGCTTGGTCAGGGGATGGCGCTCGGCGCTCGCCGGCCTGGGCTGCGGCCTCGCCGTGCTGGTGCTGCTGACCGCCGCGCTCGGCCCGGCGCTCGCGCTCGCACCGGTCGATCTCATCCAGATCGGCATCGGCATCCTGCTTATCCTGTTCGGCATGACCTGGCTGCGCAAGGCCATATTGAGGGCAGCGGGCATCATCGCGCTGCATGACGAGGAGGCTGCTTTCGCCTCGGAGACAAGGCTGTTGAGCGGCCTTCCTCGTGCCCTGTCGGGCCTCGATGGGGTTGCCGTCGCCACCTCCTTCAAGGCCGTTCTGCTCGAGGGCATCGAGGTGGTGTTCATCGTCGTCGCCGTCGGCGTGCGGCAGGGGCGGCTGGCTTCGGCGGCCGAGGGAGCAGGCCTCGCGGCGGTCCTGGTGCTGGCGCTGGCCTTCGTCCTGCGCCGCCCGTTATCGCTCGTGCCCGAGAACATGTTGAAATTCGGGGTCGGCGTGCTGATCTCGGCCTTCGGGCTGTTCTGGCTCGGCGAGGGCTTCGCCATCGCCTGGCCGGGCGGCGATCTCTTCATCCTGGTTCTCGCCGCCTTTCTGCTCGCCGCCGCCCTGATCCTCGTCGGCCTTGCCCGGCAAGCCGTCGCCGCCGCCATCGAGGCCGAGACGTCATGACCATCCTCACCGCGCTCGCCAAGGAGATTGCCGGCATGTTCCTCGCCGATGGACGCCTGCCGATCTGGCTCGTGGCCTGGATCGCGTTAACCGCCCTCATCGCCCATGCGGGGGCGGCCGATTTCTGGAGAGGAGCGCTCCTGATCAGCGGCATTGTCGTCATTCTTGCCATGAACGTGCTAGACGCGGCGCGGTCCGCCCGTCCGGCGACGCCTGTGCGGCAAGGCTGAGCGGAGCAGATCATGCAATCGGCTTTTCCGGTCTTCCTCGGCGTAGGCCTCGTCGCCTCGAGGATGCTTCCGTGACCGGCGAAAGGATCGGCGTGCAAAACCTCGTCGTGACCTCCGACGAGGCCGGGATGCGCGTCGATCGCTTCCTCGAGGCGCGCTATCCGGGGCTCTCCTTCAGCCATATCCAGCGCGTCGTCCGCAAGGGCGAATTGCGGGTCGATGGCCGCCGGGTCGAAACCAAGGACAGGCTGGAAGGGGGGCAGAAGGTGCGCGTCCCGCCCTTGTCGGTCGCCCCCCCGCAGCGCCCGGGACCTCCGAGCGAAACCGAGAAGACCCGGAAATTCCTCAAGGAGATGACGCTTTTCGAGGATGACGACGTGCTCGTCCTCAACAAGCCGATGGGGCTTGCGGTGCAGGGCGGCTCGGGCACGCCGCGCCATCTCGACGGCATGCTCAAGGTCCTTACCGACCGCGACGGCCAGCGTCCGCGCCTCGTGCACCGGCTCGACAAGGACACGTCGGGATGCCTGCTCGTCGCCAAGACGCGCTTTGCGGCGGCGGCGCTGACGAAGACCTTCCGCTCGCGCGCGGCGCGCAAGATCTACTGGGCGCTGGTTGCCGGGGTGCCGCGCCTCAAGCAGGGGAAGATCTCGACCTTCCTCTCCAAGGAAGAGATGAGCGAGGGCGACAGCCGCATGCGCATCGCCCAACACGGCGACGAAGGGGCGATGCACGCCGTCACCTATTATGCCGTGGTCGAGACGGCGGCCCAGAAGCTCGCCTGGCTGTCGATGAAGCCGGTGACCGGGCGCACCCATCAGCTGCGGGCCCATGCGGCCCATATGGGACATCCGATCCTCGGCGATCCCAAATATTTCGACATCGAGAACTGGGAGTTTCCCGGCGGCCTGCAGAACAAGCTGCATCTCCTGGCGCGCCGCATCGTGGTGCCGCATCCGCGCGGCAAGGGGGTGATCGACGTTTCCGCGCCCTTGCCCCCGCATATGGTCCAGGCCTTCAATCTCCTGGGCTTGGATGCCACGCGCTACGATCCGATCGTCGAGGCGCCCGAGGACTGACGCAAGAGCTCGAGGCGCCGATCGAGGAGGCCATGGACGAGGACGAAATGACGATAGCCGATGCCGGCCGGGAGGCGAGAGCGAGGGATGCTTCGCCGTGAGCGAGAATTTCCTCGAAAGCCTGCTGGGGCAAGCGACGAGCACCCTCGACCCGAGGGAATCGGCACGCCGTGGCGCCAAGCGAGTGCTCCCGAAGCGTTTCTGGCGCGATGTGACGATCGTCGAGCGGGAAGGGGGCTTTGCCGTCGCGCTCGACGGGAGGGCCGCGCGAACGCCCTTGCGCCACGAGCTTGCCGTGCCCAGCCTGCCGCTTTGCGAAGCGCTGGCGGCCGAATGGCGGGCGCTCGAGCAGGAGATAGATCCCGCGAAGATGCCGCTGACGCGGCTCGCCTGCGCCGCGATCGACGCGGTCACCTTGGCGACTCGGTCGGTCGCGGCCGAGATCGTAAAATATGCAAGCAGCGATCTCCTCTGCTATCGCGAGGCGGTCAATGAGCGCCTCGCCGCGCGCCAGGCGGCCCATTGGGATCCCCCGCTCGCCTACATGCGCGAAGCCTATGGCGCCCGCTTCCGGGTCGCGGCAGGCGTCATGTTCGTCGAGCAGCCGAGCGAAGCGCTCGAGGCCGTCTTACGCGCCGTCGCGCTCCTGCCGGTGCCCTTTGGCCTCGCCGCGCTGCACAGCGCCACGACGCTCACGGGATCGGTGATCCTGGCGCTCGCGCTTGCCGCGGGACGCTTGTCGCCCGATGAAAGCTGGGCTGCGGCGCATGTGGACGAGGATTTCCAAATCGAGACTTGGGGCGAGGACGAGGAAGCGATGCAGCGCAGGTCGGCAAGGCGAGCCGAGTTCGACGCGGCAGCCCTGGTGCTCGCGATGACGCAGCGAGTGGCGAGCGGCGAATAGCGAACGGATCGAGCTCTCCCAATTTCCATTCGCCATTCGCCGCCCGCTCCTTGGTTTGACTCGCCTTCACCGGTGCGTTAGCGCCGCCCCTCCTCTAGGCGAACCCCAAGATGAATATTTTCAGCGAGTTCCAACGCCGCATCACGGCAACCCTTGTGGCGATGGCCGCGGATGGCGCCTTGCCGCCGGACCTCGACGTCTCGCGGGTGGTCTGCGAGCCGCCGCGCGACCACAGCCATGGGGATGTCTCGACCAATGCCGCGATGGTGCTCGCCAAGGAAGCCAAGACGAGCCCGCGCGCCCTCGCCGGGAAGATCGCCCCGCGCCTCCTGTCGCAAGGCGTCGCCAAGGCCGAAGTGGCTGGGCCGGGCTTCATCAACCTGTCGCTCGAGCCCGCCGTCTTCGACGAGGTCTTGCGGACGTGCCTCGCACAAGGTGCGCGCTTCGGGGCGACCGATGGCGGTGGCGGCACCAAGGTCAATGTCGAATTCGTCTCGACCAACCCGACCGGACCGATGCATGTCGGCCATGGGCGCGGCGCGGTGGTCGGGGACGCCATTGCAAGCCTCCTCGCCTTCACCGGCCATGCGGTGACGCGCGAATATTACATCAACGACGCGGGCGCCCAGGTCGATATGCTGGCGCGCTCGGCCTATCTGCGCTACCGCGAAGCGCTCGGCGAGGCGATCTCGGAGATACCGGCCGGGCTATATCCCGGCGATTATCTCAAGCCGGTCGGCGAACAGCTCAAGCGCGAATACGGGGAAAGATACGCGAGCTCGCCCGAGGCCGAGTGGCTGCCCGTCATGCGGACCGCTTCCATCGACGCCATGATGGCGCTGATCCGCGCGGACCTCGCGGCGCTCGGCGTCAGGCACGACGTCTTCTTCTCGGAGCGCAGCCTTTCGGCGGGCGATGGCGGCAAGGTCGCGGCCGTGATCGCCGATCTGGCGGCGCGCGGGCTCGTCTATCAGGGCCGGCTGGCGCCGCCGAAAGGCCAGGTCGACCCCGATTGGGAGGATCGCGAGCAGACATTGTTCCGCTCGACCGAGTTCGGCGACGATGTCGATCGCCCCCTCAGGAAGTCCGATGGCAGCTTCACCTATTTTGCGGCCGACATCGCCTATCACGCATCCAAGGTCGAGCGCGGCTTCACCCGCCTGATCGACGTGCTCGGCGCCGACCATGGCGGCTATGTCAAGCGCATGCAGGCGGCGGTGCGCGCCGTCAGTCGCGGCAGCGCCAGCCTCGATGTGCGCCTATGCCAGCTCGTGCGCCTGTTGCGCGATGGCGAGCCGGTGAAAATGTCGAAGCGGGCCGGCGATTTCGTGACGCTCGGTGAAGTCGTGGATGAAGTCGGCGCCGATGCCGTCCGCTTCATGATGCTGATGCGCAAGAACGATGCGCCGCTCGATTTCGATCTTGCCAAGGTGATCGAGCAATCGAAGGACAACCCAGTCTTCTACGTACAATATGCGCATGCCCGCTGCGAAAGCGTGCGCCGGCAGGCGATGGAGGCGCTGCCCGAGCTCGACCAGGGCGATGCGGCGCTCGCGAAAGCCGATCTCGGGCTTCTCTCGGACCCGTCCGAGCGCTGGCTCGTCAAGCTGATCGCACAATTTCCGCGCGTAGTGGAGCAGGCTGCGGAATCCAGGGAGCCGCACCGAACCGCCTTCTACCTATATGATTTGGCCAGCGAATTCCATGCGCATTGGAACAAGGGCAAGGATTTCCCGGACTTACGCTTTATTAATCCAATTTCGACAAACCTAACGGCCGCACGACTGGCGCTGGTGACCTGCGTCAGGAACGTGCTCGCTTCGGGATTGGCTCTCATAGGGGTATCCGCTCCGCGGGAAATGCGTTAAGTTATCAAGAGGAAGTCCCGCGATCTTCACCGGGGGATCACCTTAGCGCCACATTCGCGGTGCTTTCGAATACCCGACCTTGAAGCCGCGAAGCTGGGGGACAGCTGTGAGGGCCGAAATGACATTGTCGAAAGCCTCGGTTCAGCCTATCGACCTCGACGATCTCGAGCGGCAATTGCGCGAGGTTGCCGTCTCTTCGCTTCCCAAGCGCAGCGATGATCCGCTCGCGGAGCTCGCCAGGATCGTTGGTCGGGACAAGTCGCTGCGCAGCATCGTCGGCGGCCTCGCCCAGGCGTCACAACCCGCGCTTCTTCAGGCTGGCGCCAACGACTCTGCGGTCGGCAAGCCGCAGCTTGGCAAGTCCCAACTTGGCGAGAGATCCGCGGCAGCCCCGTCGGCTCAGGCCGAATTGGATCTCGAAAGCTCGATCAAGGAAGCATTTCGGACGGACCAGCCCCATGACGCTACAGCAGATGGGCCGGAAATGGCATATGACGAGGACGGGGCCGCGGCCGAGGACGAGCCGCCGCAATATGCCGAGGAATGGGAAGAGCAACAAGCCGAGGAGGACGTAGCCTATGCCGATGAGGGCACTTCTTCGCGGTTCGACGCGGTCGAGCAGGTTCCCAGGATACCTGAATTGGCAGTCGCGCGGGGCGCTTCGACCGGACGCGGCTTCATGTCGCCACGCATATTTGCGCTGACGGTGCCGCTCGTGCTGCTCGCCATGGTCGGCGTCGGTGCGGCCGTCGTGATGCGCGCCGGCCCGATGAGCAAGAGCGCCGGGAACGCCCCTGTTATCAAGGCCGATGAGACGCCCGTGAAGGTGCAGCCGGCCAAGGCCGCCGGCAGCGACCAGACCCCCTCGCAAGCGGCACTCGATGCCGCCGATCCCTCGGGCAAGCCGAGCCAGGTCGTGGTGCAGCGCCCCGAGCAACCCGTGGATGTCGTCGCCGCCGCGAAGGGCGCCCAGCCGCGCGGCGCTGCTTCCGGCCAGCCACCTTCATCCGCCGGCATCGTG
>JBIOEK010000240.1:0-6297 GCA_044445925.1 Hyphomicrobiales bacterium | reverse complement strand
GCGCGTCGGCCAAGGTCAACTCGTCCAGCGATACAGCCATGTTTCCGAAGCGGCCTTGCCGCTCTCCATCAGGACGAGCCGCAGCTCGCATAGCGCCTCGCCGCCCGGATCGAGCTCGAATGAGACACGCAAAACATTGCGTTCGAAATGTGGGAGCAGCCGGACAGCCGAGACGTTGCCCTTGGCGGCGCTCGCGGCCGCACTGATGTCGGCGATCGCGGCCTGGCTCGTGAATTTCGGGGATGTGAAGTCCACGACGAAGCGGCGGCGGTTCTGCGTCGTGCCGCGCCCGGTGCGCGTCATGGAGACGGTCGCCTGGCTTGGGCGGTCAGGTGCGATGGAGGTCCAGAATTGGCGAAACGCGAAGCTTGCCTGGGTGTTCGCCGCGATTTGGGCGGTCGGGCGCCAATAGGAGAGGATATTGGCGTTGGTCTCGTTGTCGGACGGGATCTCCAGAAGCTGCACCGCGCCTTGCCCCCAATCGCCGATCGGCTCGACCCAGAGGGAAGGACGGCGCTCGAACGCCCTGTCGTCGTCCTGGTAGACCGAAAAATCGCGGTCGCGCTGCAGAAGGCCGAAGCCCTTCGGGTTCTGATCGACGAACACGGAGATTTGCAGCGCTTCCGGGTTGGCGAGCGGGCGCCAGATCCATTGGCCGGAGCCGGTATGCAGCTGCAAGCCATTCGCATCATGGACGGCGGGGCGCACATCGTCATCCATGCGATGGCTTGCCGGACCGAAGAGGAACATCCCGGCCATGCCGCCATAGCCTACGTGGTCGAGCGTGCTGCGCGCGAAGATCGTGCCTTCGACGTCGATGATGGTTTCCTCGCGCGGACGAATGGTGAAACGGTAGGCGCCGCAGACGCTGTCGGAATCGAGGAGGGCGTGGGCGACGATCTCGTCGCTCAACAGGCCCGGACGCTCGATCCAGAAGGCGCGGAACAGGGGGAATTCCTCGCCCCTCGCCTCCGCCGGGCGCAAGGTGAGACCGCGCGCCAGGACGCCGGGAACTTGGCCCTTCGCCAATCCGCGAAAGAAGGAGGCGCCCTGGAAGCTCGCGATCTCGCGCGACCCTTCCGTGCCGCGGTCGCGATACATGATCTTGAACCCGGAGTAATCAAGATCGGCCTGGGTCGGGGCCTGAAGAGCTCCGAAATCGAAGCGGGAGGCGTCATAGGCCAAGCGCCGGACGGCGCCGTCCTCGACGACATAGATCGTAACCCGGTTCTGGTAGACGAACCCCCGATGCAGCGGCTCGACGACGAAACCTCGGTTCTCGCCTTCCCAGGCGCGATCCTTTCGGTTCATGCGGATCGCTTGGTACTGCTCGAAGGAGAGGCTGCGCAGGTTGTCCGGCAGATCGGCCGCGGGCGCCATGAACGGGCGCCGCGCCAATTGGCGAGCGAGTTCCACGACGAGATTGGAGTCGAAGCTCTTTCCCTCGCCGAGCACGGAGCGCAAGAGCGACGGAAAATCGACCTGTTGAGCTTGCGCCGGCGCGACCAATCGTGGGCCGGCCAGCGCCCCCACGGAAGCCTTGAGCGCCGCTCGACGGGTCAACCCGTGTTGCGCGCGGCGCGGCTTCGGCTGTGTCTCGGTTTCGGGCTCGGTCACGGAACTATGCAAGATTGCCTCGGATCGCCTCAGCAATTAGCACGGATTAAACGCCTGGCCAGCAGGATCGGCTCCGATCGCCTGTCTCGATTGGGAAAATGCTCTACCAAGCTTGGAGAAATGTCATGTCCGTCGAAGCGCCGGGGCGAACCGAGAAGGAGCGCCGGGCCGGGCCGCCGCCAAAGAAGTCTCGAAGCTGCCTCGTCATCGTCCTGGCGGCGGGCGAGGGCAAGCGCATGCGCTCGAGGCTGCCCAAGGTGCTCAGCCGCGTTGCCGGCCTGCCGATGATCGGCCATGTCATCAAGGCTGCGCGCGCCGCCGAGGCGGAACGCGTCGCCGTGGTCGTGGGGCAAGGGAGGACGGATGTCGCCGAGGCGGCGCGCTCGCTCTTCGCCGGAGTGAGCATATTCGAGCAGAGCGAGCGCCGCGGGACGGCCCATGCCGTGCTCGCCGCGCGCGGGGCGCTGAGCGAAGCGCAGGACGACGTGCTCGTGGTCTTCGGCGATACGCCCTTGATCGAAGCCGCGACCCTGTCGCGCATGCGCGGCGAGATCGCCAAGGGCGCCGCCTGCGTCGTGCTCGGCTTCGAGGCGCGCGATCCCGAGGGCTATGGCCGCCTCGTCGAGCGCGACGGCGCCTTGATCGCCATCCGCGAGGAGAAGGATGCAAGCGTGGAGGAACGCGCCATCAGGCTTTGCAATGGCGGCCTCATGGGCTTTGCCGGAGACAAGGCGCTGGCCATTCTCGACCGCATCTCGAACGACAATGCACAGCGCGAGTTCTACCTCACCGATGCCGTCGAGATCGCGCGCGACATGGGCCTCCTGCGGGTCGTGATGAGGGCGGACGAGACGGAGGTGATGGGCGTGAACGATCGCGCCCAGCTCGCGGCCGCCGAGGCCGCGATGCAGAACAGGTTGCGCCAGGCGGCGATGCGCGATGGTGCGACGCTCATCGCTCCCGAGACGGTGTTCCTCAGCCACGACACGAAGCTTGGCCGCGATGTCATCGTCGAGCCGCATGTGGTGTTCGGCCGGGAGGTCACGGTCGAGGAGGGGTGCGTGATTCGCGCCTTCTCGCATCTCGAGGGCGCGCATGTGCGTTCGGGCGCGAGCATCGGGCCCTTCGCCCGTCTGCGGCCCGGCGCGGAAATTGGGGAGGACGCCCATATCGGCAACTTCGTCGAGGTGAAGAATGCGCGCATCGGCCGTGGCGCCAAGGCGAACCATCTCGCTTATCTCGGCGACGCGTCGGTCGGGGCCGGAGCCAATATCGGAGCCGGCGCCATCACCTGCAACTATGATGGGTTCGACAAGCACCGGACCGAAATCGGCGCGAACGCCTTCATCGGCACGAACAGCTCCCTGGTCGCCCCGGTGAAGATAGGCGAGGGGGCGTATATCGCTTCCGGTTCCGTGATCACGCAGGAAGTGCCGAAGGACGCGCTCGCCCTCGGGCGCGCCCGCCAGGCCGTGAAGCCGGGTTGGGCGAAAAGCTTCCGCCACAAGAGGATGCGCAAGCCCCCAAGCTGAGCCGGCATGGATCTCGGCCCTGGCAGGTATGCGGCCATTTGTGGCGTAAACTCTCTTAATAAAAATTGATTTGAACCGAGCCGGATCTCTCGTAAAATTGCGTTGAGATCAATTCTCGATTAGTCGGAGCCTGCATTATTCGATCAGGATGGAACGATTCATATGTGTGGAATTGTCGGTATTCTCGGAAAGACAGCGGTCGCGACGCAGATCGTCGATGCGCTGAAACGGCTCGAATATCGCGGCTATGATTCGTCCGGCATCGCCACGCTGGAGCATGGCCAGCTCGAGCGCCGTCGCGCGGAAGGCAAATTGCGCAATCTCGAGATGCGCCTGTCGCAGGAGCCGCTGTCGGGGCTGATCGGCATCGGCCATACGCGCTGGGCGACGCATGGCCGCCCGACCGAGCGCAACGCTAATCCGCACGCGACCAAGCGCCTGGCGCTGGTGCATAACGGCATTATCGAGAATTTCCGCGAGCTTCGGACGGAGCTCGAGGCCGACGGCTACGTTTTCGAGACCGACACCGATACCGAGGCAGTGGCCCAGCATGTGACGCGCGAGCTCGATCGCGGCAAGCAGCCCGTCGAGGCCGTGGCGGCGACGCTCGGCCGCCTCAAGGGCGCCTTCGCGCTCGCCTTCATGTTCACCGGCGAGGAGGATCTGCTCATCGGGGCGCGGGCCGGCGCGCCCCTGGCGGTCGGCTTCGGCGAAGGCGAGATGTATCTCGGCTCCGATGCCTTGGCGCTCGCGCCGTTCACCGAGCGGATCGCCTTTCTCGAGGAAGGCGATTGGGTGGTGCTGAATCGCCACGGCGCCGAGTTCCATGACGCCTCCGGGCGTCTCGTCAAGCGCGCGGCCCAGCGCGTGGCGACCGGGGCCCTCCTCGCCGATCGCGGCAACCATCGCCATTTCATGGCCAAGGAGATCCACGAGCAGCCCGAGGTCGTCGGCCACACCTTGGCGCGCTATCTCGACCTCTCGGCGGCGCGCGTGCGCCTCCCTGAGGCGCTGCCCTTCGATTTCAAGAATGTACGGCGCATTTCGATCTCGGCTTGCGGCACCTCCTATTATGCCGGGCTCGTCGCCAAATACTGGTTCGAGCGCATCGCCAAGCTTCCCGTCGACATCGATATCGCCTCGGAATTCCGCTATCGCGACCCGCCGCTCGAGGAGGGCGGGCTCGCGCTCTTCGTGTCGCAATCGGGAGAGACCGCGGATACCCTGGCCTCGCTGCACTATGCCAAGGCGCACGGGCAGCACACCATGTCGATCGTCAATGTCGGCAGCTCGTCTCTGGCGCGCGAGAGCGAAGCCACGGCGCTGACGATTGCCGGCCTCGAGGTCGGTGTCGCCTCGACCAAGGCCTTCACCTGCCAGCTCGCCGTTTTCGCCTGCCTGGCGCTCGCGGCTGGCCTGGCGCGCAGCACGATCGACGCCAAGGACGAGACGCGGCTCGTCGAGGCCTTGACGCATTTGCCCGGGCTGATGGCCGAGATGCTCAAGGACGAGCATCATATCGAGCGCTTGGCGCGCGAGGTCGCCAAGGCCAAGGACGTGCTCTATGTCGGGCGCGGCACGAGCTTTCCGATCGCGCTCGAAGGAGCGCTGAAGCTCAAGGAAATCTCCTATATCCATGCGGAGGCCTATGCGGCCGGCGAGCTGAAGCACGGGCCGATCGCGCTCATCGACGAGGAGATGCCGGTGATCGTCATCGCGCCCCATGACGCTCTCTTCGACAAGACCGCCTCGAACGTGCAGGAGGTCGCGGCGCGCGGCGGCCGCATCATCCTGATCACCGATGCCGAGGGGGCCCGCAATATCGGGGTCGAGACCGAGGCGACGATCATCGTGCCGACCTCGGACCCGCTCTTCGCGCCGATCCTCTACGCCCTGCCGGTGCAGCTTCTCGCCTATCACACGGCCGTCTTCATGGGGAAGGACGTGGATCAACCGCGCAATTTGGCGAAGTCGGTCACGGTGGAGTAAAATGATCCGGCGGCTGGGGCTGCCGGAGGATGGCGATGGAGTTGGAGCCTCAAGACGCACCGCTCTTGCCGGCGCTGCTCGTGCACGAGAAGCCGCAGACGGCCGGCGCCCGCCTGCGCAATTATTTTCTTACCGGCATCATCGTCGCGGGTCCGCTGGCGGTGACCGCCTATATCGTCTGGTATATCATCACCACCGTCGACGGCTGGGTGAAGCCCCTGGTGCCGTCAGCCTATCTGCCGGACACCTATCTGCCGTTCCGCGTGCCGGGATACGGCCTCGTCGTCGCGATCATCGGCTTGACATTATTGGGTTTTCTCACGGCCAACCTGGTCGGGCGTTCGCTTCTGCGCCTCGGCGAGGTGGCGCTCGAGCGCATGCCGCTGGTGCGCGGGGTCTACAAGACCTTCAAGCAGATCTTCCATACGATCTTCTCACAGAGCGGCACGAGCTTCCGCAGGGTCGGCCTCGTGGAATATCCAGCCAAAGGCATGTGGTCGATCGTCTTCATCTCGGCCGATCCGGGCGAAGACATCGCCCGGCATCTGCCGGACAAGCCTCATGTGAGCGTGTTCCTGCCTGCACGCCCAATCCAACGACGGGTTTCTACTTCTTCCTGCCGCGCGACGAGGTGATCGAGGTGCCGATCCCGGTCGACGAGGCGGCAAAGCTCATCATGTCGGCGGGCCTCATCCAGCCGGGCGATCGCCGTCTCAAGCTCCAGGCGGTGGCCGACAAGCTCGAGGCGGAAGCCGCCGCGGCCAGGAACGCGGCTTAGGTCCCCCCATTGGCCGTCTTCGTTGCCCTGCTGCGTGCCGTCAATGTCGGGGGAACCGGCAAGCTGCCGATGCAGGAGCTCAAATTCGCCTGCGAGGAAGAAGGGCTTTGCCGGGTGTCGACCTATTTGGCGAGCGGCAATATCGTCTTCGAGAGCGACAAATCGGCGGCGGCGGTCAGGGCCCTGATGGCTGCCCTGTTGCGCGATCGCTTCGGCCTCGCCAAGAACCACGCGCTCATCCGAACGCCCCGGGAATTGGCCAGGGCGATCGCCGAGAACCCTTTCGCGGAGGCCGCGGCCGAGCGGCCCCATCGGCTCATGGTCAACTTCCTCGATGGTGTCCCTGAGGACGGCGCGGCCGAGAGGATCGCTGCCTTCAAG
>JBIOEK010000239.1:0-6301 GCA_044445925.1 Hyphomicrobiales bacterium | reverse complement strand
GGTCGGCTGACGGAGGAGGTGCGCGGAGGTTGCTTTCGGCGGACCCGCCGCTATAGTCCGCGCCGATTTCCAAGGATTATGCGTGCTCGTAAGCTGCGCAAGCGGCCAAGGCGGCGCGTCGAGGAGCCACCCTTTGTTCATCACAGAAGCTTACGCCCAGGCGGCCGGCGGCCTCGGCTCGACCGACATGCTCGTCCAGTTCGCGCCGCTCGTCTTCGTCTTTGCGATCATGTATTTTCTGCTGCTGCGGCCGCAGCAGAGGCGCGCCGCCGAGCATAAGACGATGATCAAGAACGTGCGCCGCGGCGACACCATCGTCTCGAATGGCGGTATCGTCGGGCGGGTGACCAAGGTGATCGACGACAATGAGCTCGAGGCCGAGATCGCGGATGGGGTCAGGGTGCGTGTGGTGCGCTCGATGATCTCCGATGTGCGCGCCAAGGGCGAGCCGGTGAAGTCCGACGCGCCGAAGCCCGCCAAATGATGCCAAGCGCGAGACATGCTCGAGGCATTTCGCGCTTGCTCCACGCGCGCCAGCGCGCCATGTCCCGGCCTGATCGCGGCTCGGGACTGACAAGGAGAAGGTGAAGCAGTGCTGCGCTATTCGCGAGCCAAGATCATCGGCGTCGCCTTGACGGTGGTGCTCGGCCTCCTCTTCGTGATGCCGAACTTCCTGCCCGTCGGCGTGCGCGACGCATTGGGGAACGGCTTCGGCTTCCTGCCGAGCGGCCTCTTGCCGCATCAGACGGTCGTGCTCGGGCTCGATCTGCAGGGCGGCTCGCATGTGCTGTTGCAGGTCGATGCGGGGGCGATCGCCAAGGGCCAGATCAACCAGCTGCGCGACGATGTGCGGCGCATCTTGCGCGACCAGAAGGTCGGGGTGCCCGGGGGCATCACGGTAACCTCGCGCGGGGTGGAGTTTCGCGTCGTCGAAGCCGCCGATCGGGACCGCATCATGCCCGCGCTCAACGCGCTCGGCCAGCCGGTGGGCGGCAATCTCGGCTTCGGCGGGCCGCGCACGCTGGACGTGACCCAGGGCAATGACGGCCTGATCCGCCTCACCATCACCGATGCCGGGGTGACGGACAAGGTGCGCCGAGCCGTCGACCAATCGATCGAGGTCATCCGCCGGCGCGTCGATTCGCTCGGGGCGACCGAGCCGAATATCCAGCGCCAGGGCGCCGACCGCATCCTGGTCGAGGTGCCGGGCCTGCAGGATCCCCAGAGGCTGAAGGACCTGCTCGGCCAGACCGCGCATCTCGAATTCCGCTTCACCGCCGAGCCGGGCGCCGCGCCCGGCGATGTCGAGCAGCTTCCCTCGCAAGAAACCGGCACACTGACCACCGTCGAAAAGCGCGTCATCGTCGACGGCGCCGACCTCATCGACGCGCAGCCGGGCTTCGACAGCCGCACCAACGAGCCGATCGTGAATTTCCGCTTCAATGTGCGCGGCGGCCAGCGCTTCGGGCAGGCGACCGCAGAGAATGTCGGCCGCCAGCTCGCTATCGTGCTCGACAACAAGGTGATCTCGGCGCCTCGCGTCAACAGCGCAATCCCCGGCGGCCAGGGGCAGATCTCCGGCCGCTTCACGGTCGAGGAGGCAACGAAGCTTGCCGTGCTGCTGCGCGCTGGCGCCCTGCCGGCGCCGCTCACCGTCGTCGAGGAACGCACCGTCGGGCCTGGCCTTGGCGCCGATTCGATCGCCGCCGGCAAGCTCGCGACCTATGTGGCCTCCGTCTTCGTGGCGCTCTTCATGTTCTCGGTCTACGGCCTGTTCGGCTTCTTCGCCAATTTCGCGCTATTGATCCATGTGATGTTCATCTTCGCATTGATGTCGGCCTTCGGCGCCACGTTGACCTTGCCGGGCATCGCCGGCATCGTCTTGACCATCGGCACCGCGGTCGATTCGAACGTGCTGATCTATGAGCGCATTCGCGAGGAGGTGCATAACGGGCGCGCCCTCGTCTCGGCGCTCGAGGCGGGCTTCACGCGCGCTTTCGCGACCATCATCGATTCGAATGCGACGATGCTGATCGCGGCCGTCATACTCTTCCTGATGGGGTCGGGGCCGGTGAAGGGCTTTGCGCTCACCATGGTGTTCGGCGTGCTCACCACGGTCATCACCGCCGTCACCATGACGCGCATGATGATCGCGCTGTGGTACCGCCTGCGCCGGCCGCTAGCCTTGCCCTTCTGAGGGAGCCGCGCACATGAAACTCCTTCGCATCATTCCCGACGGCACGCGGTTCCGCTTCGTCCGCTTCCGGCGCGTTAGCTTCCCGTTCTCGGCGCTGTGCTCGCTGATCACGGTCGCATTCTTCCTGACGGTCGGCCTCAATTTCGGCATCGACTTCAAGGGCGGCACGCTGATCGAGCTGCAGGCAAAAGCCGGCAAGGCCGATGTCGCGGCGCTGCGCCATACGCTCGAGGCCTTCGTCGTCGGCGAGGTCGAGGCCCAGGAATTCGGCGCTGGCGAGGGCGTATCGCTGCGCTACCAGGCCCAGCCGGGCGGCGAGCAGGCGCAGAGCGATGCAGTCAAGAAGGCGCATGCGGCGCTCGATTCGACCTATGAGTTCCGGCGCGTCGAGACGGTCGGCCCTCGCGTCTCGGGCGAATTGGTGAATTCGGGCACCATGGGCGTGCTGCTCGCGATCGTCGCGGTGATGGTCTATCTGTGGTTCCGCTTCGAGATGCAGTTCGCCATCGGCGCCATCATCGGCACCATGCACGACATCGTCTTGACCATGGGATTCTTCCTGATCACGCGTACCGAGTTCAATATGACCTCGATCGCGGCGATCTTGACCATCGTCGGCTATTCGCTGAACGAGACGGTCGTGGTCTTCGACCGCACCCGCGAGCTCTTGCGCCGCTACCGGCGCATGCCGATGGCGGAGCTTCTCGATCTCTCGGTGAACTCGACCTTGGCGCGCACCTCGATGACGGCGACGACGGCTGCCTTGTCGCTCCTGGCGCTCGTCGTCTTCGGCGGGCAGGCGATCGACGAATTCGCCAAGGTGATGCTGTTCGGCGTGATCGTCTCGACCTATTCGGCGATCTTCATCTCCTCGCCCTCGCTCATCTATCTCGGCGTGCACGGCAAGACCGACGCGGAGATCGAGGCCGAGGACAAGGGCAGACCCGCCACCGCCGGCAAGGCGCCCGCCGATTCTTCGCCCGCCGATTCTTCGCCCGCCAAGTCTCCGCCCGCCAAGTCTCCGCCCGCCGATTCTTCGCCCGCCAAGTCTTCGCCCGCCAAGTCTTCGGCGTGAGCGCAAGCGCGCGCGCCCGATCGCCGCGGCTTAGTCCGTGCTTAGCGCGGCGTCCGAGCCTTTCCTTCCCGGCCGGCACCCGATCGAGGGCTATGGCGAGGGCGGCTTCTACTTCGGCGGCATGAGCCATCGCGGCTCGATCCTGGCGCTGCCTTCGGGCATCAGGGCCTGGCCGGTCGCGTCCATCGCCGAGATCGACGCCGATGCGCTCGCGCCGATCCTCGCCGAGAGCGGCGCGATCGAGATCTTGCTCCTCGGCTGCGGCTTATATCCCGTCTTCATCGAGGAGCGCCTGCGGGTGCCGCTCACGGCCGCCGGCATCCGCCTCGACGCCATGCAGACCGGGGCCGCCGCACGCACCTATAATGTGCTTCTCGCCGAGGACAGGCGCGTCGCCGCAGCCCTGATCGCGGTGGGCTGAACATCCCCACCCGCTCAAAATAATTGGCGGGAATGCGGCGGCATGGGGTGCAATGCGCCCCTAGCCACGCTAGATAAGGCGTTCTATAAACGTTCATGGCCGCGCGATCCCCCATGCCAGCTCCCAAAGCAGCTCCCAAGGCAGCTTCCAGCCACTCGCCTCGACCGGTCGAGCGCCTGTTCGACGCCCCCCAGCGCGTGATTTCGATCAAGGGCGCGCGCGAGCATAATCTCAAGGGCGTCGATCTCGTCATTCCGCGCGACCGGCTCGTGGTGTTCACGGGTCTGTCGGGCTCGGGCAAATCCTCGCTCGCCTTCGACACCATCTACGCCGAAGGTCAGCGCCGCTATGTCGAGAGCCTCTCGGCCTATGCCCGTCAATTCCTGGAGATGATGCAGAAGCCCGATGTCGATCTCATCGAGGGCCTGTCGCCGGCCATCTCCATCGAGCAGAAGACCACCTCCAAGAATCCGCGCTCGACGGTCGGCACGGTCACCGAGATCTACGACTATATGCGCCTCCTCTGGGCGCGCGCCGGTATCCCTTATTCGCCCGCGACCGGTTTGCCGATCGAGAGCCAGACCGTGTCGCAGATGGTCGACCGCGTGCTCGCTTTGCCGGAAAAGACACGGCTCTATTTGCTCGCGCCCGTGGTGCGCGGCCGCAAGGGCGAATACCGCAAGGAGATGCTGGAGTTCCAAAAGAAGGGCTTCCAGCGCCTCAAGGTGGATGGCGCCTTCTACGAGATCGGCGAAGCGCCGGTGCTCGATAAGAAGTTCAAGCACGACATTGATGTGGTGGTGGACCGGCTGCTGGTGCGCCCCGACCTCGGGGCGAGGCTCTCCGAGAGCCTGGAGACGGCGCTCGAGCTCGCCGACGGCATCGCGGTCGTCGAATTCGCCGACGAGAAGGACGAGAGGGGCGCGGCGAAGCGTATCACCTTCTCGTCGAAATTCGCCTGCCCGGTCTCGGGCTTCACCATTCCCGAGATCGAGCCTCGCCTCTTCTCCTTCAACAACCCCTTCGGCGCCTGCCCGGCTTGCGATGGGCTCGGCCATGAGATGCGCATCGATGCCTCGCTCGTGGTGCCGGACGAGAACGCCACCTTGAAGCGCGGCGCCATCGCGCCCTGGGCGCGATCGACGAGCCCCTATTACGGGCAGACGCTCGAGGCGCTCGCCAGGCATTATCGCTTTTCGGTGTCGGCGCGCTGGCGCGAGCTGCCGCAGGAGGCCAAGGACGCGATCCTCTACGGCTCGGGCGAGGACAAGGTCCGCATGGCCTATGACGACGGCTTGCGCGCCTATGAGATCAACAAGCCCTTCGAAGGGGTGATCCGCAACCTCGAGCGCCGCTACAAGGAGACCGACAGCGATTGGGCCCGCGAGGAGATCGGCCGCTACATGTCCGAGACCCCTTGCGAGGCCTGCAAGGGCTTGCGTCTCAAGCCGGAGGCGCTCGCTGTGAAAATCGCCGGCAACAATATCGCCGAGGCGACGCGCCGCTCGGTGCGGGAGGCGCTCGCCTGGTTCGAGGCGCTGCCTCGATCCCTAAACGACAAGCAGAACGAGATTGCCGGCCGCGTCCTGAAGGAGATCAACGACCGGCTGAGCTTTCTGCTGGATGTCGGCCTCGAATATCTCACCTTGTCGCGCGCCTCGGGCACGCTTTCGGGGGGCGAGAGTCAGCGCATCCGCCTCGCCTCGCAGATCGGCTCCGGGCTCACGGGCGTGCTCTATGTGCTCGACGAGCCCTCGATCGGCCTGCATCAGCGCGACAATGCCCGCCTGCTCGAGACGCTGAAGCGGCTGCGCGATCTCGGCAACACGGTGATCGTCGTCGAGCATGACGAGGACGCGATCCGCGAGGCTGACTACGTCGTCGATGTCGGGCCGGGAGCCGGCATCCATGGCGGCGAGATCGTGGCCGAGGGCACGCCCGCCGAGGTGATGGCGAACGAGAATTCGCTCACCGGCAAATATCTTACCGGAGAGCTTGCCATCCCCATGCCGGAGCGCCGCCGCAAGCCGCTCAAAGGCCATGCGCTGAAGATCGTCGGGGCGCGCGGCAACAATCTGAAAGGTGTGACGGTCGAGATCCCGCTCGGCCTGTTCACCTGCGTTACCGGGGTTTCGGGCGGTGGCAAGTCGACCCTGACCATCGACACGCTCTACAAGGCCGCGGCGCGCCGCCTCAACGGCTCCCATGAGCACCCGGCCCCGCATGATGGCGTCGAGGGGCTCGAGAAGCTCGACAAGGTGATCGATATCGATCAATCGCCGATCGGGCGCACGCCGCGCTCGAACCCCGCGACCTATACGGGCGCCTTCACGCCGATCCGCGACTGGTTCGCCCAGCTGCCCGAAGCCAAGGCGCGCGGCTACCAGCCCGGCCGCTTCTCCTTCAACGTCAAGGGCGGGCGCTGCGAGGCCTGCCAGGGCGATGGCGTCATCAAGATCGAGATGCACTTCCTGCCCGACGTCTACGTTTCTTGCGATGTCTTCAAGGGCAAGCGCTACGACCGCGAGACGCTCGTGGTGAAATATCGCGGCAAGTCGATCGCAGACGTGCTCGACATGACGGTCGAGGAGGCGGGCGCCCTGTTCTC
>JBIOEK010000238.1:0-6312 GCA_044445925.1 Hyphomicrobiales bacterium | reverse complement strand
GGCCCCGGTCCCTACGAGGAATGCAAGGTCTATGAGAATGTGGCGCAATGCGCGGGTGGGGCGGCGTCGACCACGGGTTTCCTCGATGGCCCGCCGCTCGTGACCGGTGCCCAGATCGGCGATACCGGCACGGGGCTGCATCTCGCGCTCGGCATCGTCTGCGCCCTCTATCAGCGCAACAGCACCGGGCGCGGCCAGAAGGTGCTGGCGGCCATGCAGGACGGCGTGCTCAACCTGTGCCGCGTCAAGCTGCGCGACCAGCAGCGCCTCGCGCATGGGCCGCTCAGGGAATACAGCCAGTTCGGCCAAGACATCCCCTTCGGTGTGGCGACGCCGCGCGCCGGCAATGATTCAGGGGGCGGGCAGCCGGGCTGGATCTTGAAATGCAAAGGCTGGGAGAGCGATCCCAACGCCTATATCTATTTCATCACGCAGGCACCCGCCTGGGAGGCGATCTGCGACGTGATCGGCAAGCCCGAATGGAAGACGCATCCCGATTACGCCAAGCCCCCGGCCCGGCTGCCGCGGCTCAAGCACATCTTCGCCACGATCGAGCAATGGACCATGACCAAGACCAAGTTCGAGGCCATGGACATCCTCAATCGATACGACATTCCCTGCGGTCCGGTGCTGTCGATGAAGGAGATCGCCGAGGAGGAATCGCTGCGCAAGACTGGCACCGTGGTCGAGGTCGATCATCCCACGCGCGGCAAATATCTCACCGTCGGCAACCCGATCAAGATGTCGGATTCGATCAGCGAGGTGAAGCGCTCCCCGCTCTTGGGCGAGCACACCGAGGAGATCCTGCACAGCGTGCTGAAATTCGATGCGAGGCGAGTGTCCGATATCCTGGCCTCCGGGGCCGTCGGCGAGCCTACCCGTTTGGCGGCCGAGTAGAAGCGTAAGGCGGCAGCGAGACGCGCCTAGGGCCGCGGAGTGAGCCTCATCCCCAGCGGCGATGCACCCACATCCATTCGCCCGGGCGCTCGCGCACCCAGCTCTCGAAACAGCCCTGGATGAGGGCTGTTGTCGCCCGCACATTGTCCTCGCGCGAGGCGAGGTCGCGGATCGGCGCGAGGACGCGCCAGTCGAAGCGGAAATGCGAGCGGGGAAGCCGCAGCGTGCGCACCGCGAGGATCGGCAGATCATGGGCGACGGAGAGCAGCGCCGGAAACGGCGTCGAGGGCGCAGGCCTGCCGAAGAACGGGACCTCGATGCCGCGCGCTTCCCTCAGATCCGACATCATGGCGACGGTGACGCCCTGGCGCATCAGTTTGATGAAGCGGCGCGGCGTGTCGCGCGATTTCGTCAGGAGCGCCGCCGGATAGAGCGGCTCGCGCAGCTTGGTCACATAGGCGTCGACATAAGGGTTCTTGATTGCCTGATAGATGCCGGCGATGCGCAAGCCGGCCCGCAAGGGCCCGAGCGCTGCGAGTTCCCAATTGGCGCTGTGCAGTGAAACGATGATGAAGCCCTGGCTGCGCGCGATGAAATCTCGAAGCTCGCCCTCTCGCGTCATCTCGTAGCGCGTAGCGTCGGCGATGAACTCCTCGAGGTGAAAGGCTTCCGCGAAGACGCGTCCAAGATTGTCCCACATGCGCGCGAGCACAGCCTCGCGTTCGGCATCGGTGAGCTCGGGCAGGGATCGGGCGAGCTGCGCCAACGCCCTCTGCCGGCGCGAGTTGAAGCGCCCGAGCCGACGCCAACACCATCCCGACCAGGTGGCGCATAGTTCGAGCGGCAACAAAGCGGCGAGCTTGGCGACCACGATGAAGAAGCCATATTCCACGCGATAGCGCAGGCTGAGCAGCGCGGCGCGCAGGAGCGGCGTCGATCCGCTGCGCGGCGGGATGGCTTGCTCTGAAACCTCACTCATGAAGCGTTATGTCGAAGCCTACACGTCACGCGGACTCAAGAGCGACACGGCGAGCACCGGCCCCGATATCGAGACCTCCGCGGGAAGACGCCGCGCCGTCTCCGACATGGCAAGACACGGGCCAAGGCGCAAGCTTAATTTCGCGGTGCCCGGCCTCCACGGCAGCCCCGAACCTTGCGGAATGGTGTCATCGAAGGCTAGTCCAAGATCCAGTCCAAGATTAAGATCCTGGACTGGATCCGACCGGGAAGGGATCCATAAGCCCTTGAAAGACAATCTCAGTTATAGCGCCTGATCAGGCTCACCAGCTTGCCCTGGATCTGCACCCGGTCCGGCCCGAGCAGGCGTGTTTCATAGGCCGGGTTCGCGGCCTCGAGCGCGATCGAGGAGCCCTTGCGGCGAAAGCGCTTGAGCGTTGCCTCTTCGTCGTCGATCAGTGCGACGACGATGTCGCCTGAATTCGCGGTGTCCTGCTTGCGAACCAGCACCGTGTCGCCGTCATGAATGCCGGCCTCGATCATCGAATCGCCGCGCACCTCGAGGCCGAAATGCTCTCCTTGGCCGAGAAAATCGCTCGGCACCGCGATGGTGCTCATGCGCGTCTGGATCGCCTCGATCGGCGTGCCGGCGGCGATCCGCCCCATGATCGGGATCGAGACGCTTGCGTGCTTGCGTTCCTCCGCGCCCGCGCCCGCGGGCTGGCGCACCTTGCCGAGGCTGCCTTCGATGACGTTCGGGTTGAAGCTTCCGCGCTGGCGCGAAAAGGACGTGTCGGGCATCTTCAAGACTTCGAGCGCGCGCGCCCGGTTGGGCAAGCGCCTGATGAAGCCGCGCTCCTCGAGCGCCAGGATCAGGCGGTGGATTCCCGATTTCGAGCGCAGATCGAGCGCCTCCTTCATCTCGTCGAAGGAGGGCGGAACGCCGCTTTCCCTGGAGCGCTCATTGATGAATTTGAGAAGTTCGAGTTGCTTGCGTGTGAGCATGACGGGGTCCTTGCCTTGATCGAGTTGATTCGAACGTCTCGAAAACAAATCGCGAACTCTTCTACAGGTTCTGGCTGTGTTCCGCAAGCCCGGCGAGGGTAGTGTCTCAGTTTGCTAAACTGAACTTTTTTGAGGGCGCATCCGCGATGGCCCCTCAAAGCCCTTGGCTGGCTTGCGAATCGTGTCCCTTAGGAGCACCGTTCGCGCAATGGACATTCGAGATATCGGGACCCTCATTCAGTCGGAGGGGGCGACCTTGATCGCTCATTTTCCGCTGTTTCTGGCTGCCGTCTCCATTGGATTTGGCGCAGCGTGGTTTGTGATGCGTGAGCAGAAGGGGGCTCTGCGTGAGCGACTCAGCCATAGTGAAGCCTATGCTGAAAGGCTCGTATCCGCTTTATCTGACAAAATTCCTGCTAGTGTCGTTTTGTCGACATCGTCAAGCGCGGGAGCGCGCAACACAGTGACATCGGGGCCGCTAATATTGGGACTCATCGGGTGCGGCTTGGTCGCGTTGGCTTTCCTTTGGGCGGCGCAGTCACCTGGCCAAGTTCCCGTAGTCGCTCAAACGGCCGTTGGTCTAGCATTGGAGCCTCTACCCGAGCGTGAGGGGAACCCTCTGTCCTGGGTAAAACAGCTCCAGGGCAATTGGAGCCCCACCTGACTAAGGTTGGCGCCCCTTTTTACGCACTTCGCGCGCATCGATCAGCGCAACAATATCATCCATGCTCCAAAGCCGCTCGGTCCTTTGGGCATGTCGGCTCCTTTGATGGCCGTATAACATGCCTGAGAACGGATGGCGTATGAATGTTCTTGTCAAGATGGGGGTAAACGGCAAACTGAGACACTACCCCCGTCGCGATATCGAGCGATATCGAAGCTCGTCCGTGGCCGAATGGTCGGATCTGTCCGCATTGCGGTGTTGTAGACCGCAGTGGCCCTCTACAGGGCAAAACATCTGCATCGGCCTGTATAAATGCTATGCGCGCCGGAAGCCTTTCAGTGCCTAGCGCCGCCGATATCTAACGCAATGCTCCACAGCGCTGGAGCCGAAACCTTGAGCGACCTTCCGGGAAGGCCCGCTCCCATCTCAAGGGAGTAACCGGCGCGAAGACAAGGCCTCGCAGCTCCGCTCAGGCGGGCGACCGAATGCCGCTCAGGCGGCTTCGCGGTATTCGAATTCCCGGGCGTCCGCGGCCGGACGCGGTTCGGCATCGCCGGCCGAAGGTCCGAACATTTCCCCGATGATGAGCGACAGCGCATCGAGATCGACGACGAAGTGCTCCAGGAAGTGGCGCCATATGGCGAGCTTCGTATAGCCTTGCGATTGCAGCCATTGCACCTCGGCTGCGATGACGCCGCAATTGGTCAGGCTGATGAGAAGGCCCGGATGTTCCTTGGCGCAGAGGATAGGTCGCATGCGGGCTCCGCGCGGCTGCGGCTGATGTGTCGATGGACTGACGCAAACCCTGATCGGAACACGACGAATCACAATGGATATTGTTAATTGGACCTTAACACTGCGCGGCCCGTCAAGTATCCGATTGAAGAAGAGGGGCTACCGCCGCGGCGCGAAGCCTCGTCCCTCGGGTCGAGGCGGGCGGATCTGCTGGCCGGGCCCGCGCCGCTTGCTCCTCGATCCGCCCGTGCCTTCGGAGAGCATCTCGAAGCGAAGCGCTCCGGCGATCGGAGCCGCCTCGGCGAGGCGCACGCTCACGGGGTCGCCCAACCGATAGGTCGTGCCGGTGCGGTCGCCTACCATGGCGTGCGCGGCCGGCAGGAAGCGGAAATACTCGGCCCCGAGCGTTGCCGCCGGAATGAAGCCCGAGGCGCCGGTCTCGGCGAGCGACACGAAGAGGCCGGCCCGCGTGACGCCGCTGACGCGCGCCTCGAACTCGGCGCCGATCCGATGGGCGAGATGGGCGGCGATCAGCCGGTCGACGGTATCGCGCTCGGCCACCATGGCGCGGCGCTCGGCGGCCGAGATGCGCGCGCCGACCTCCGCCAGCCCCGCGACCGTCACCGAAGGCTGCAGCCCGTCCTTGCCGAGGCCGAGCGCGCGGATCAGGCCGCGATGCACGACGAGATCGGCATAGCGGCGGATGGGCGAGGTGAAATGCGCGTAGCGGCGCAAGTTCAAGCCGAAATGGCCGTAATTCTCGGCGGCATATTCGGCCTGCGCCTGGGTGCGCAGCACGACCTCGTTGATGAAGGCCTGATGCTGCGTGCGGGCGACGCGCGCCAGGACCGTGTTGAACAAGGAAGGCCGCAGCGCCCCTTGCTTCGGCAATTTGATGCCGACCGAAGCCAGCACCTCGCGCAAGCCCTCGAGCTTTTCGGCCGAAGGCTCGTCATGGACGCGGTAGAGAAGGGGGATGTGGGCGCGTTCGAGCGTCTCGGCCGCGCAGACATTGGCGAGGATCATGAACTCCTCGATCAGCCGGTGCGCCTCGAGACGCTGCGGCACGACGACGCGATCGACGGAGCCGTCGGCGGTCAGGATGATCTTGCGCTCCGGCAGATCGAGATCGAGCGGCTGGCGGTCGGCCCGCGCCATCTTCAATGCGCCATAGGCGGCATAGAGCGGGACGATGGCGGCTTGCAGCAGCCCGCGCGCCGCATCGCCCGGCGTCCCGTCGATCGCCGCTTGCGCCTCCCCGTAGCTGAGCTTCGCCGCCGAGCGCATCATGACGCGGTGGAAGGAATGGCGCAGCTTGCGCCCTTGCGCATCGATCGTGATGCTGAGCCCGAGCGCCGGGCGGTCCGCATGCGGGACGAGCGAGCATAGGTCGTTCGAGATGCGCTCGGGCAGCATCGGCACGACTCGGTCGGGAAAATAGACCGAATTGCCGCGCTCCAGCGCCTCCCGGTCGAGCGCCGAGCCCGCCCGCACATAGGCGGCGACATCGGCGATGGCGACCGACAGCACGAAGCCGTCCGCATTTTTCGAGTCGTCATCCGCCCTGGCGTGGACGGCGTCGTCATGGTCCTTGGCGTCGGGCGGATCGATGGTGACGAGCGGCAGCGGGCGCCAGTCCTCGCGCCCCTCCAAGGTGGCTCCGCGCAGGCGCTCGGCCTCGGCGAGCGCGGCGTGCGAAAAGACGTGCGGGATGCCATGCGCGTAGAGTGCGATGAGGCTCACCGCCTTCTCGCTGCCGAGCGAGCCCAGGCGCTCGCGCACCTTGACGCGCGTGAGGCCGAGCCTTGCCCGTCCCGCCTCGAGCGGCGTGACCGAGACGAGATCGCCGTCGCCGGCGCCGCCGAGATCTTCCGCCGCGATCGTCAGCTCGCGCCCCTGCGCCTTCTTGTCGATCGGCACGAGCCGCGCCGAGCCGTCCATGTGCAGGCGCAGCAACCCGAGCGTGCGCGCCTTCTCATGGGGGATGATCTTGACGACCCGCCCGGCATAGGGAAATTCGGCGTCGCGCAGGCGCTCGAGGCGCAAAAGCACGC
>JBIOEK010000237.1:0-6321 GCA_044445925.1 Hyphomicrobiales bacterium | reverse complement strand
GCCCATTACGTGGTCGAGGCGCTCTCGCCCTATGCGGATGTGCGCGAGATGCGCACCGTTCCCGCGACCGCCGTGCCGAAGCTGATCGAGGAGGGCGTGAACGTGCTGGTGCTCGCCGATATCGGCGGGCTCGATGCCGAGACGCGCGCAAAGCTCGACAAATTCCTTGCCGATGGCGGCGTCATCATCCGCTTCGCCGGCACGAGGCTCGCCGCAGCGCCCGCCGATGAGCTCACGCCGGTGCGGCTGCGCGGCGGGGGCCGGCTGCTCGGCGGCGTGCTCTCATGGGATACGCCCAAGACGCTCGCTCCCTTCTCGCAAGATTCACCCTTCGCCGGGTTGAAGACGCCGAATGAGATCAGCGTCGAGCGTCAGCTCCTCGCCGAGCAGGATGGTGCCTTGTCGCGCAAGACCTGGGCCGCCCTTTCCGACGGCACGCCGATCGTCACGGCCGAACGGCGCGGCGCCGGCACGCTGGTGCTGGTGCATGTAACGGCTGATCCGGCCTGGTCGAACCTGCCGCTTTCCGGCCTGTTCGTCGATATGCTGCGACGCCTCGTCGACCTTGCCGCTTTCGCGGCGCCGGGCGAGGCGAGCGGCAACCTGCCCGCCGAGGCGCGGCCCTTGCAGGTGCTCGACGGCTATGGCGTGCTCAAGAATGCCGCCGCGAGCGTGCCGCCGCTGCCGAGGACGCGCAAGCCGCGCGCCGATGCGGCCTCTCCGCCCGGCTTCTATGGCGAGGTATCGGCCCCGGTGGCGCTGAACGCGCTGGCGGCCGGCGATGCCCTTGCCCCGCTCACGGTCTCCCTGCCCGGCATGCTCGAGGCGGTCCTGACCGCGCCGCGCGCCACCGATCTGCGCGGTGCTTTCCTCCTCGGGGCCTTCGCGCTGTTCCTGGCCGATGCGCTGGCGACCGCCTTGCTGATGGGCGCCTTCGCCTCGATCGGTCGCCTTGCCGGGCGTCATGCGGCGCTCCTCCTGATCGCGGGCGGCCTTGCCGCGATCGTCCCGTGGTCGACGATGAGGGCAATGGCTGCGGACCAGGTTCCAGCCGCCATGGAGCCCGCGCTCACGACACGGCTCGCTTATGTGGTGACCGGCGATTCGCGCGTCGACGAGACGAGCCGCCAGGGCCTTATCTCGCTCGGCCTCGTGTTGCGCTCGCGCACCGCCTTCGAGCCGGGGCCTCCGGCGGCCATCGACCTCGATCATGACGAGCTCGCATTCTATCCGTTGCTCTACTGGCCGATGGTGGCCGATCGCCCGCGTCCTTCGCAGGCGGCGATCCGCAATCTCGACGCCTTCATGAAGAATGGCGGGACAGTCATCTTCGATACGCGCGATGCCCTCGTCGAGCGCCCCGATGGGGCCCCGACGCCCGAGGCGCTGGCGCTGCGCCAGATCCTCGAGACCGTCGAGGTGCCCCCGCTCGAGATCGTGCCGCATGACCATGTGGTCACCAAATCCTTCTACCTGATCGACGGCTTCCCCGGCCGCTACGAGAGCGGCCGCACCTGGATCGAAGCCTTGCCGCCAACCCCGGCCGATGACACAAAGCCGGTGCGGGCCGGCGACAATGTCTCGCCCATCATCATCACCTCGAATGATCTCGCCGCGGGTTGGGCCTCGGCTTCGAGCGGAGAGGCGCTCTATGCGCTCGTTCCGGGCGGGCGCCGGCAGCACGAATTTGCGCTGCGCGGTGGCGTCAACCTCGTGATGTATGCGCTGACCGGCAACTACAAGGCCGATCAGGTGCATGCGCCGGCGCTGCTCGAAAGGCTCGGCCAGTAATGGCACAGCTCGCTTTCGAGCCGTTCGTCCCGGGCTGGGCGCTCGCCCTCTGTCTCGGCTTGGCGCTCCTCTTGACGATCCCCTTCGTCTTGGCGAGGCGCCGCACCGCCGTCTGGCGGGCGCTGGGCTTCGCGGCCCTGCTCGTCGCGCTTGCCAACCCGCGCCTCGTCATCGAAAACCGCGAGAAGTTGCGCGACACGGCCGTGCTCGTCGTGGATCGCACCGGCTCGCAGACCGTCGCCGAGCGCTCGAAGCAGACCGATGCGGCGCGCGCCGAGATGCTGCGGCGTCTTGGCTCCATCGACAGCATGGATGTGCGCGTCGTCGAGGTCACTGATGGCGGCAAGGATGACGGGACGCGCCTCTTCCGGGCGCTGTCGAGCGCCGTCGGCGATCTGCCGCGCGAGCGCATCGCCGGCGTCATTGCCATCACCGACGGCATCGTCCATGACGTGCCTGCGGACGCGGTGGCGCTCGGCTTCGGCGGTCCCTTCCATGCCCTCGTCACCGGCCACGCCGGCGAGCGCGACCGGCGCATCGAGCTCGTCGAGGCGCCGCGTTTCGGCCTCGTCAACAAGGATGTGACCATCAAGGCGCGGATCCTCGATCCGGGCTTCGGCGCGCCCGTCCCGGTCGTCGTCAGCGTCGACGGCCAGCGGATCGCCTCGAGCCAGGCGACGCCGGGCGAGGTTCTGTCGATCCCGATACCGATCACCCATGCCGGGCGCATCGTGGTCGAGATCGACGCCGCGCCCGCCGAGAACGAATTGACGCTGCGCAACAACAAGGCCGTGGTCATGATCGAGGGCGTGCGCGAACGCTTGCGCGTGCTCCTCGTCTCGGGCGCCCCCCATGCGGGCGAGCGCGTCTGGCGCAACCTCTTGAAATCCGACCCTTCGGTCGATCTCGTGCATTTCACCATCCTGCGCCCGCCGGAGAAGTCCGACGGCACGCCGATCAACGAGCTGGCCCTCATCGCCTTTCCGCAAAAGGAGCTGTTCGAGGAGAAGCTGCATGATTTCGACCTGGTGATCTTCGATCGCTTCACCAACAACATCACCTTGCCGCAGCGCTATTTCGGCAATATCGCCGATTATGTGCGCGGCGGCGGCGCGCTCTTGATCTCGGCCGGGCCTGAATTCATCGGGCGGGGCGGGCTGTGGAACACGCAGCTCGAATCGGTCCTGCCCGCCATCCCGGACGGGCGGATCATCGAGACGCCTTATCGGGCCCATGTCGGCATCGAGGGGCAACGCCATCCCGTGACCCGCAACCTGCCGAACTGGAACTCCAAGGATAATCCCTGGGGCGAGTGGTTGCGCGCGGTCGGTGCGCGGGTGCGCGAGGGTCATGTCGTACTCGACGGGCCGGACCAGACGGCGCTCCTCGACCTCGCGCGCGTCGGCGATGGCCGCGTCGGCCTGTTCCTCACCGATCAGCTCTGGCTTTGGCCGCGCGGTTATCAGGGCGGGGGGCCCTATCTCGACCTTCTGAGGCGAATGTCGCATTGGCTCATGAAGGAGCCCGAGCTCGACGAGGAGGCCTTGCGCGCCGCGGCCGACGGGCACGAGGTGATGGTCGAACGCCAGACGCTCGGCGATAGCGTGACGCAAGTCGAGATCACGGCGCCGAGCGGCGCCTCCTCGAGCTTGGCGCTCACGAAGGCCGAGGAGGGGCTGTGGAAGGGTTCGTTCACGGCCGCCGAGGATGGGCTCTACCGCTTGAAGCAGGGCGACCAGACGGCGCTCGTCTCGGCCGGCGCCGCCGATTCCAAGGAGTTCCAGGACGTCATCTCGGACACGGAGCGGCTGCGCCCGATCGCCGAGGCGACGGGCGGCTCGGTGCGCCGCATCGCCGTCAACGCCAAGGGCGATATCCATTTGCCGAGCGTGGTCGCGGTGACGCGCTCGTCGCCGGCGAGCGGTGCGGATTTCATCGGCCTGCGGGCGAGCGATTCCTATGTGGTCACCGGCCTGTCGATCTGGCCGCTCTTCCTCGGCCTCGCCGGGCTTGCCTTGCTGGCGCCGCTGCTCGCCGCCGGCTGGTTCTTCGAGGCGCGGGGTTTTGCGGAGCGCAAGCCCGGCGCCTGAGAGAGCTTTCAATGGGCCATCTCGGGCTGCCGCGCGAGGCCCGGGACTGCCGAGGTCAAGATGATCGCCGCTTGAACCAGGAAGCCGACCGTTGCGACCACGAGGCAGGCCTCGGCTCCCTCCGTCGCCCCGATCAAGGCCCCGATGGCGGCCCCGATCGGCCGCGTGCCCCAGGTCGCCATCAAGATCACGGCCGAGACCCGTCCGAGCAGCGCTCCAGGCGTCACGGCTTGCCGTAAGTGGGCGGCGAGATTGGACCAGACGAGACGGTTGAAGCCGCCGGGGAGCGAGGCAGCCTGGCGGGCCGCGATGGACTTTTCGCGCGTGAAGGATGTCATGGCACATATCCGCTCATCGAGGTTGCGCGGCAGCGCATCTCGCGCTCCGCCTGTCGGACGCCTATTTGTGGGATGGCCGCGAAGCGCGCGCTCCGCTTATTGCCTGGCAATTCGGTTCTGGCTGGATTCGGGGCCTGAGCCAAAAAACGCGAATTGCCGCGCAAGAGGCGGAGTGTGGCGGCGAGGTGCAAGGTCTAGATCAGGGTCGAGCAGCAATGCCCGTTGGGCCAAAAGCAAGGAGGCATCCCATGCACGCCCTCACGATCGTAAAGCCCGTCCCGTCGCTCTCCGGCGGCGATCCCCGTTTCGCCGACGATGAGGTCCGCTGGGCGGCGGTGCGCCGTCGCGATCCGCGCGCCGACGGCTGGTTCGTATTCGCCGTCAGCACCACCGGCGTCTATTGCCGTTCGACTTGCTCGGCCCGCCCCGCAAGGCGCGAGAATGTGAGCTTCTACGCGACGCCGGTCGAGGCGGAGGCATCAGGCTACCGCCCCTGCAAGCGTTGCCGTCCCGATCTGCCGCCGCGCTCCGAGCGCGAGGCGACCCTGATCGCCGAGGCCTGTCGCTCGATCGAAGCCGCCGAAGAGGCGCCCTCGCTCGCCTGGCTCGCCGGCAAGGTCGGCTTGAGCGCCCACCACTTCCACCGCGTCTTCAAGCGCGTCACGGGCGTGACGCCCAAGGCATATGCTGCCGCGCACCGGCAAAACCGCGTGCAGGCCAATCTCGCCGCCGGCTCGGGAGTGACCGAGACCATCTATGCGTCGGGCTTCAACTCTTCGGGCCGCTTCTACGAGGCGGTGTCCGGCATGCTCGGCATGACGCCTTCAGCCTATCGCAAGGGCGGGGAGGGGGAGGAGGTCTGCCACGCCATCGGGCGCTCTTCGCTCGGTTGCGTGCTGGTCGCCGCAACCAGGCGCGGCGTCTGCGCCATCCTGATCGGCGATGACCCGGCGGGCTTGCGTGACGATCTGAAGTCGCGCTTTCCGAAGGCTGTGCTGGTCGAGCCAGCCCCGGGCTTTGCCGAGCTTGTCGCGGAGGTGGTGCGCTTCGTCGACGACCCGAAGCATGCCGAAGGTCTCGGCCTGCCGCTCGATATCCGCGGCACGACTTTCCAGCGCCGGGTATGGGAGGCGCTGCGCGCCATCCCCTCGGGCGAGACGGCGACCTATGCCGAGATCGCGCGGCAGGTCGGCAGCCCGCATGCGGTGAGGGCCGTGGCCAGCGCCTGCGGGGCGAACAAGCTCGCGGTCGCGATCCCCTGCCATCGCGTGATCGCCGCCGATGGCGGGCTCGCGGGGTATCGCTGGGGCCTCGAGCGCAAGCGGCGCCTGCTCGAGCGGGAGCGCGGCTGATGCGTGCCGAGGCTCGCCTCACGCGACATGTCGCGATCGACGGTGCGGATGCGCCGTCGATCGCGGCGCGGATCGCAGCGCTGGATTGGGGGCGCATCACGGGAGGTCTCGACGCGTTCGGCGCGGCGACCACGGGCGCGCTCCTGACGCCGGAGGAATGTCAGGCGCTCGCCTCGGCCTATGGCGACGATCATGGGTTTCGCAGCCGCGTGGTGATGGCGCGGCACGGCTTCGGGCGCGGCGAGTACAAGTATTTCGCCTATCCGCTGCCCGGGCCGATAGCGGAGCTCCGCGGCGCGCTCTATCCCCATCTCGCCCTGATCGCCAATCGCTGGGAAGAGGCGCTCGGGCGGCCGGGAGCTTTTCCGGCGGAGCACGGAACCTATCTCGAGCGCTGCCATGCGGCCGGCCAGAGGCGGCCGACCCCGCTGCTGCTGCGCTATGGGGAGGGCGACTATAACTGCCTCCACCAGGACCTTTATGGCGCGCTCGCCTTCCCGCTGCAGGTGGCCTTCCTGCTGAGCCGGCCCGGCGACGATTTCACGGGCGGCGAGTTCGTGCTGACCGAGCAGCGGCCGCGTATGCAGTCGCGGGCCGAGGTCGTGTCGCTGCGGCAAGGTGAGGGCGTGATCTTCCCCGTCAATCAACGCCCGGTGCAGGGAAGTCGCGGCGTCTACCGCGTGGCGATGCGCCATGGCGTCAGCCGCCTGCGCTCAGGCGAACGCTTCACGCTCGGCGTCATCTTTCACG
>JBIOEK010000236.1:0-6326 GCA_044445925.1 Hyphomicrobiales bacterium | reverse complement strand
TGGCGCTCGGCGCCTTGTTCATCGTCATCCTGCAGAAGGCGCGCTGGGGCCTCATTCCCTTCATATCGCGGCTGTTGCCGCGCCGCTTGCCGCAAGGGCTTGCCGAGGCATCGCCGCTTCCTCGCCGCGCATCGCTCGCGAGCGGCGCGCCCCTGCTCGAGATCGATGGCGTCTCGAAACGCTTCGGGGGCCTCGTCGCGGTGAACGAGGTCGGGTTCGAGTTGCGGGCGGGGGAAATCCTCGGCCTGATCGGCCCGAACGGGGCCGGCAAGAGCACCTTGTTCAATCTCGTGACCGGCCTCGCCTCGCCGGATGGCGGGCGCATCCTTTTTCTCGGAGAGGATATTGCACAGCTGTCGGCGCGCCTCCTGGCGAGGCGCGGCATGGCCAGAACCTTCCAGCATGTGAAGCTGCGCCCCGGCATGACGCTCCTCGACAATGTCGCGCTCGGCGCCTACCTGCGCAGTCGCGCTGGCTTCGTCCGGGGAGCGCTCAGGCTCGACCGCGTCGAGGAAAATTCCGTCCGGGCCGAAGCCGCACGGCAATTGGCTCGCGTCGGTCTCGGCGGTAAGCTGCACGAGCGGGCAGGCAGCCTGCCGCTCGGCGAGCAGCGCCTCCTCGAGGTGGCGCGCGCGCTCGCGGCGGACCCCGCGCTCATACTTCTCGACGAGCCGGCGGCCGGCCTCAACCGTAAGGAGAAGCAGGCGCTGGCCGCGCTGATCAGGGCGCTGAGGGCGGAAGGGCTGACCGTGATGCTGGTCGAGCACGACATGGACTTCGTCATGAACCTCGTCGACCGCATCGTCGTCATGGATTTCGGCGTCAGGATCGCCGAGGGGAGACCGGCCGATATCAGCACCGATCGCATGGTGCGCGAAGCCTATCTCGGGGTCGAGGCGCTTGCTGATGAAGCGCTTGGCGGGGAGGCTCTCGGCGCCGACGCTTCCGGCGCGGCGGCCTGAGAGCGATCATGGCGAGCCGCCCCTATGACGATGTCGTGGTCGCGGTGCCAGTCACCATTCCCTATACGCGCCATTCGATCGAGGGGGCGCATTGGTTCCTGGCCCGCGCCTTGGCGGGGCTGATCGAGAAGGCCGGCATCCGCAAGGACGCCATCGACGGCCTTGCCGTTTCGAGCTTCACGCTCGCTCCCGATACGGCCGTCGGCTTCACGCAACATATCGGGCTGACGCCGCGTTGGCTCGATCACGTGCCGATGGGCGGCGCCTCGGCGATCGTGCAGCTGCGGCGCGCGGCGCGGGCGGTCGAAGCGGGGGATGCCGATATCGTGGCCTGCATCGCCGGCGACACGAACCAAGTCGATTCGTTTCGCCAGATGACCTCGAATTTCAGCCGGTTCGCGCGGGACGCCGCTTATCCCTACGGCTCGGGCGGGCCGAATGGCAGCTTCGCCTTGTTGACCGATCACTATATGCGCGTGTTCGGCGCGAGACCGACGGATTACGGAAAGCTCTGCATCGCACAGCGCCAGAACGCCGCCCACAACCCCTTGGCCCTGTTCCGCAAGCCGCTGACCATGGAGGAGTATCTCGGCGCAAGGCTGATCGCCGACCCGATCCGTCTGTTCGACTGCGTGATGCCATGCGCCGGCGCCGACGGCTTCCTGGTGATGCGCAAGGAAGCTGCGAAGAAGCTCAGCCTTCCTCATGCGAGGCTGCTCGCCACCATCGAGCGCCACAATGCCTTTCCGGACGATCTCATCCAGTTCCGCGGCGGCTGGGCGCTCGATCGCGACGCGCTCTACGATCAGGCGGGCGTCGCGCCACGAGATGTCGACTTCCTCCAAGCTTATGACGATTATCCGGTGATCACGCTGATGCAGATCGAGGATCTCGGCTTCTGCGACAAGGGAGAGGGGCCGGAATTCGTGCGCCGCAACAGCTTCACCCTCGATGGCAGCTTTCCGCTGAATACCTCGGGCGGCCAATTGTCGATGGGCCAGGCGGGCGCAGCCGGCGGGCATCTCGGCCTCGTCGAGGCCATAAGGCAATTGACCGGCGTGCCGCTCGGCGGCGCGGTGAAGAAGGCGCACATCGGCCTCGTCAGCGGCTTCGGCATGATCAATTACGATCGCGGCCTGTGCTCGGGCGCGGCTATCTTGGCCTCTTCCGGCGGCAAGAAGGGCAGGAAACGGCGATGACGCCCCCTCTTCTTCCTCCTAAGCGCAAGAATCCCATTCTGCGCACCAGATTGCCGACCCCGCCGCCCTCGGCGCGCAGCCGCGCCGCGCAGGGACTGACATTCGCCGCCGCGCGCGGCGTCTTCGCGCTGCAACGCTGCGAGACATGCGGGGAGGTGCAATATCCGCCGCGCGAGGCTTGCGTGAAATGCCTCTCGGCGAGGCTGCGCTGGCGCGTCATGGATGGGGCGGGCGAATTGATCGCAAGGACGGCGATCCGCCATGGCCAGGAGCTCTATTTCCGGGAAAGAGCGCCTTGGCGCACCGGGGTGGTGAAGCTCGATTGCGGGCCAAGCGCGATCGTCGCCCTGCATGGCGACTGCGACGCGGCCCCGATGCGGGTGCGCGTCCGCCTCGCCCTCGACAAGGGCGGGCAGGCGTTGTTGATCGCATTACCGGCAAAGGACACGCCCCATATGGCCGAAGATCCCCTCATCCGCGAGACGAATTCGGACCCCAAATTCCGCAAGGTGCTGGTGACCGACGCCAAGACGCAAATGGGGCGCGCCATGGCCGAGGCGCTGCTCGCGGCCGGCGCCGATCTCATCTTTGCCGGATATGCCGAGCCGTGGAAGCCGTCCCCGCATCTCGACGCCCTGCGCAAGATCGAGCAGGTGACGCCCGTGGCGCTCGACGTGACCGACGAGAGCTCGGTCCGCGAGCTTGCCGGAAGCATCGGTGCCAAGGTCGACATCGTCGTCAACACCGCCGAATTCCACCGCGCCAACGCCATCTCCGCGCAGGGCATCGAGGCGGCGCGCGCCGAGATGGAGGTGAACTATTTCGGGCTCCTGCGCCTCGCCCAGGCTTTCGCGCCGGCGCTGCGGGCGCGTGCCGCGGATGGCGAGGCTTCCGCCACCGCCTGGGTCAACATCCTGTCGGTCTACGCGCTCTCGAGCTTCCCGGCGCACGGCACCTTCTCGGCCTCGAAGGCTGCCGCCCTGTCGTTGGCGCAGGCGTTGCGCGCCGAGATGCAGCCTTGCGGCATCCGCGTCGTCAATGTCTTCCCCGGGCCGATCGATGACGAGTGGAACCAGCTCGTCTTGCCCCCGAAGCTCTCTCATTCGGCGCTCGCCGCCTCGGTCGTCGACGCCCTGCGGCGCGGCCTCGAGGACGTCTATCCAGGCGATGTCGCGAAGGATTGGCTCGAGCGCTTCCTCGCCAATCCGAAGGCGCTGGAGCGGGAGCTCGCGGGATGAGGCCGCTCTTTCACGTGCCGCCGATCTGTGCATCTTTCGAGCCGGGTGAGGGTGGCGTGCGAAAGCTTCGGTTGAGAACATGACCTCGCCCATCCTGCCCCATCTCGTCTCCGACATAATCGCGGGGCGCATCCGCGTCATCGACCTCACCCATGCGCTCGCGCCGGAATTCCCGCCGATCGTGCTGCCGCCCGAATTCGGCCAGAGTGCGCCGGTGCGCATCGAGCAAGTCTCGCGCTATGACGGGCACGGGCCCGCCTGGTATTGGAACAACCTGTCCTTCGGCGAGCATACCGGCACGCATTTCGATGCGCCGATCCATTGGATCACCGGCCGCGATCTGCCGAACAACGCGACCGACAGCATCGCTGCTCGAGATTTCATCGCCTCGGCCTGCGTCGTCGATTGCTCGCGCGAAGCTACGGCCAATGCCGACTATCTGATGGGCGTCGGCAAATTGCGTGCCTTCGAGGAGGAGCATGGGCGCATCCCGCCGCGCTCCTGGGTGCTGATGCGCACCGACTGGTCGAAGCGGACGGACCCGGCAGCCTTCCAGAATTTCGACGAGACCGGCCAGCACACGCCCGGGCCGGATGTCGAGGCCGTGCGTTTCCTGATCGAGGAGCGCGACGTGATCGGCTTCGGCACCGAGACCATCGGCACGGATGCGGGGCAGGCGGCGAATTTCCGCCCGCCCTATCCGTGCCACGCCCTGATGCACGGGGCCGGCCGCTACGGGCTGCAATGCCTCGCCAATCTCGATCTGCTTCCGCCGCGGGGAGCCGTGCTGATCACGCCGCCCCTCAAGATCAGGCAGGGCTCGGGCTCCCCGTTGCGGGTGCTGGCGCTGGTCGCATCATGAGCGCTGCAAGCTTTCCGGTGCTATTTCCTCCGGCGCGGCGCAGCTTGCCGGCGATGCTCGAGGCCCATGCCGGGCGCTTCGACGACAAGCCGCTGGTCTCGGCGAGCGGCAGGACGTTGAGCTTTCGCGAAGCGCGCGACAGGGCGGCGGGATTTGCGGGAACGCTCTCGCAAGCCGGCATCGAGCCGGGCGACCGCGTGGCGCTGATCTGCGGCAACAGCCTCGAATTCGTGACCGTCATGCTCGGCGTCGCCTGGCTCGGCGCCGTGCTGGTTCCGATCAATACCGGGTCGCGGGGGCCCCAGCTTGCCCATATCCTCAGGAATTCCGGCGCGCGGCTCTTGATCCTCGAGGCCCAATTCCTCGCCTTGCTCGATCATGCCGGCATCGCCGATACGCCGCTCGAGGCTTTGTGGCGCATCGGCGACGGCCTCGATGGTGAGCTGCATGGCCGCGGGCTGCGCGCTTGGCCTGGCCTTGCTCCGCCGCGGCCGCCGGCGAGTCTTGGGCCCGGCGACACGCTCGCCATCCTCTACACCTCGGGCACGACAGGGCCGTCGAAGGGCGTGATCTGCCCGCACGCCCAATATTACTGGTGGGGGGTCATCACCGGTGGAATGCTCGGCGTCGGTGAGGACGACGTGCTGGTGACCCCTTTGCCGCTCTTCCACAGCAACGCCTTGAACACCTTCTACCAGGCGCTGCTGCACGGCGCGCATGTGGTCTATCTGCCGCGCTTCTCGGTGTCGGGCTTCTTCGGCGAGCTCGCCCGGCACCAGGCCAAGGTGACCTATCTGCTCGGCGCCATGGTGCCGATGCTGCTGTCGCGCGAGGCGTCTGCGCAAGAGAAAGCCCATCCCGCGAGGATCGCGCTGGCCCCTGGCGTGCCGGAGAGGTTTCGCCAGGAATTCACGGCGCGCAGCGGCATCGCGCTCATCGACGGCTACGGCTCGACCGAGACGAATTTCGTCATCGGCGCCCATCCCTCCTTGCAGCGGGCCGGCATGATGGGTCCGGTGATCGAGGGTTTCGAGGCGCGTGTCGTCGATGACGACGACAACGAATTGTCGGATGGGGAAGCCGGCGAATTGATGCTGCGGGCGAAAGAGCCCTTCGCCTTCGGCCGTGGCTATTTCGGCATGCCCGAGAAGACGGTCGAGGCCTGGCGCAATCTGTGGTTCCATACCGGGGACCGCGTGCTGCGCGAGGCGGACGGCCAATTCCGCTTCCTCGACCGGCTGAAGGACGCGATCAGGAGGCGCGGCGAGAACATCTCCTCCTTCGAGGTCGAGCAGGTGCTGATCAGCCATCCGCAGGTGGCCTCCGCCGCCGTCTTCCCGGTGCGCTCGGAGCTCGCCGAGGACGAGGTGATGGCGGCGATCCTGCGCAAGCCGGGTTCCACCCTGTCGGAGCTCGAACTCCTGAAGTTCTGCGAGCCGCGCCTGCCGCGCTTCGCCCTGCCGCGCTTCGTCGAATTCGTCGCCGAGCTGCCGCAGACCGAGAACGGCAAGGTGCAGAAGTTCAAGCTGCGCGAGCGCGGCGTGCCGCCCGGCACCTGGGACAGCGAGAAATCCGGATGGTCGCCGTCGCGGATATGAGTCGCCACGTTCTCTAGGGCCTGTTCACATTCAGGCACCAAAAACTTACGTTCTTCAGCGATTGCGACGCTGATGGCCTCAGTTGCGGGACAGGCGTGCCGGGCCCGCCTGGAGAATGCGAGTCTCAACCCTATCGCTATGAAATATATATGATTTTATGGAAAAACCGCTCGCTCCGCCGGCGATCACTAGGCCCCGAAAATGTTGAGGAATGTTGATTCTGACCATTGAGTGATCGGATTCCGGTAGCCGGCTATCTGATTGGCCAGGACGCTGGACGCGCTTCGCCGCAAGCGCCTGCGCGTGCCGGGCAGATCGGGGCGAGCAGGCAAATCCGGCCGCGCGAAATCCCTGCTGCGCGAACAGCGAAAGCTCGCAGCGCTGCGACCGGCGCAGGCTCGCAGCGCCTTAGTCACGGATTCACTTTGTCAAAAAACCGTGACCCGGCCATTGGCCCGGCACGTCAT
>JBIOEK010000235.1:0-6361 GCA_044445925.1 Hyphomicrobiales bacterium | reverse complement strand
TAGGCGCCGAAGGCCGGCAGGATGCACCGCCTTCCATCGCCGGCGAAGCAGCGCCGGCGCACTCCGCCGCCGCGCGCCACGATGCGGGCCACCGGATGCAGATGGCCGGCAACCTCGCCCGCTCCGCCGAGAACGGCGCACGGCTCGTGACGAGCCTCGATGCCGGCGATGTCGCAGGCCTCGACATGGTCGCCCGGCAGCCCGGCCGGCGCCTTCGAATCATGGTTTCCCTTGACCCAGACCCAGTCGCGCCCCGCCTGCATGGCGCGAAGCGCTACGCGGCAATCGGCGCTGAGGCGCGTCGCGCCCTCGGTATCGTGAAAGCCGTCGCCCAGCGAAATGACGCGCAGCGGGTCATACCGGGCAATCGCCGCGGCAAGGGCTGCGAGCGTCGCGGTCGAATCATAGGGCGGCAGCAACATGCCGCGCCGCGCGAAGGACGAAGCTTTCTCGAGGTGCAGATCCGCGACGGTCAGCGTGCGCTCGCCCTCATGCCAGAGCGCGCCACTGACATCGGCGACGAAGAGACGAGCCCCGATCTTGATCTCGCAAGCGCGCCTGAAGGGCTTGGGCGCATGGGCAACTCCGGTCACGGCAAAGCTTCCTGCATCAACGCGGCTTCCGCCTCCGCCAGCATCTCGTCGCGCGCCTCGCCATGAACGGCCTCGCGGCCGATCTCCAAGACGATCGACACCGCAAGCGGGGAGACGTGCTCCAGCCCCTTATGCCTGATTCGCCCCACGATGCGCGAGAGCATCATGGCGAGCCGCTTGAGGTCGAGGAGGACGGTCGCGGCGTCCTCGCGCGCCGCCCGCAACAGGATATGGCCGGGCTCATGCGTGCGCAGCACGTCGTAGACGAGATCGGTCGAGACCGTCACCTGGCGGCCGCTCTTGCGCAGGCCCGGATGGCGGCGTTCGATGAGGCCGGCGATGATGGCGCAGGCGCGGAAGCTGCGCTTCATCAGCGCCGTCTCGGCAAGCCAGGCTTCGAGATCATCGCCCAGCATGTCCTGGGCGAACAGGTCGTCGAGCGAGAGCCGTCCCTGCCCGACCGCGAGCCCGATATCGCCGAGCGCCCAGACAGCGATGCCGTAATCGTTGCAGGCAAAGCCGAGCGGCCTGAGCCGCGCGCGTTCCAGCCTTCGGGTCAGCAACATGCCCAGCGTCTGATGCGCGAGGCGCCCTTCGAAGGGGTAGGCGACGAGGAAATAGCGGCCGGCGCTCGGGAAGGTCTCGACCAAGAGCCCGTCCCGCTCCGGCAGCAGCGAGCGCTGCCCTTGCCAGGTGAGCCATTGGGCGACCTCCGGGGGAAGCTTCGACCAGCTCGAGGGATCCGCCAGCATGGCCCGCACGCGCGCGGCAAGAAAGGTCGAGAGCGGAAACTTGCCGCCGTCATAAGAGGGGATTTTCGGGTCGGTGCCGGCGCGCGTGCGCGAAGCCACGACCTCGTCCTCGGCGATGCCTTCGAAGCGCAGGATCTCGCCCGCGAACATGAAGGTGTCCCCGACGCTCATCTGCTCGGCCCAGGATTCCTCGAGCTCGCCCAGCACCCGGCCCGAGCGGCGCAGGATGCCGGTCGCGGCCGGCGCGCCGGGCCTAGCGCGCCCGAGCCGGCCGAGCCGCACCTTAAGCCTCGCCGCCTCGACGATGGTGCCGACATTGAGCCGGTATTGCTGGATCACGCCCGCGGTCGCGGCCCGCCAGCGCCCATCCTTGCCCTTCACGATCTTGGCGAAGCGCTCATAGGAGCGCAGCGCATAGCCTCCTGTAGCCACGAATTCCATGACCGCGTCGAAACTCTGGCGCGTGAGCCGCGCATAAGGGGCGGTCGAGACGATCTCGGCGTAAAGCTCGTCGGCTAGGAAGGGATCGCCGCAGGCGACGCCGAGCACATGCTGGGCGAGCACATCGAGCGCGCCGAGGCGCGGATCGGGCGTATCTTGGGCCGCCGCCTCGACGGCTTCGAGCGCGGCTTCCGCCTCGAGCGCCTCGAAGCGGTTCGAGGGCACGATGAGGGCCTTCGAGGGCTCGTCGAGGCGGTGATTGGCGCGCCCGATGCGCTGCATCAATCGGCTCGCGCCTTTCGGCGCACCGACATTGATGACGAGGTCGACATCGCCCCAATCGATGCCGAGATCGAGCGTCGAGGTGCAGACGACCGCCTTGAGGCGGCCCTCCGCCATCGCCGCCTCCACCCTCTTGCGCTGAGCGGCGTCGAGCGAGCCGTGATGCAAGGCGATCGGCAGCGAATCCTCGTTCATGCGCCACAGCGCCTGGAACAGGAATTCCGCCTGCATCCGCGTATTGACGAAGACGAGCGACATCTTGTGCGAGCGGATCGCCGCGTAGATTTCCGGCAAGGCGTGCTTGGAAATGTGACCGGCGAGCGGCAAGGGCGCCTGCGTCTCGAGGATCGACAGATCGGGAGGCGCAGCACCTCCCGCCGTGACGAGATCCGCGAGGCTCCCCGATGCATGCCGGACGCAAGGCGGCAGCGTGGCGCCGAGCCAGAGCTGCAAGGCCTCCGGCTGCCGCACGGTCGCCGAGAGACCGACGCAGGCAAGGCCCGGCGCCATGGCCTTCAGGCGCGCCAGATCGAGCGCCAGGAGATCGCCCCGCTTCGAGGTCACGAGCGAATGCAGCTCGTCGACGATGACGCGCTCGAGGGAGGAGAAGAGCTCGCGCGATTCCTTCGCCGCGAGCAGCAGCGCCACCTGCTCGGGCGTCGTGAGCAGGATGTCGGGCGGCGCCGATTTCTGCCGCTGCCGGGCCGCGGCCGAGGTATCGCCGGTGCGGGTCTCGACGCGGATCGGCAATCCCATCTCGGCGAGCGGCGTCTCGAGGTTGCGCCGCACATCGGCCGCGAGCGCCTTGAGGGGCGAGACGTAAAGCGTGTGGAGAATGCGCTTGCTCCTGCGTTTCCTCTCCCTCCCCGGACTTGATCCGGGGATCTCGGGGAGAGGTCGCGCGGGCGTCGAGCGGGAAGCGGGAGACGCAGAGGCAAGCTCGATCAGGCTCGGCAAGAAGCCGGCGAGCGTCTTGCCGGCCCCGGTCGGCGCGACGAGCAGCACCGAGCGCCCATGATGGGCTTTCTCGATCAAATCGAGCTGATGGGCGCGCGGCACCCAGCCCCGCGCCTCGAACCAAGAGGCGAAAGGCTCCGGCAGCGCAGGGGCGGTGCGAGCGGCGTCGAGCATCTCGAATTGCTAGCGCGAGGCGGCTCCCGCGTCACGCATCTGGCGAAAGCCGGCGAATTGATGCTCCGCAAGTTCGCGGCTGAACCCACCGCCTACTCAGGCTCTGCGCCGTCTCAACTGGTCGAAATAGACGATCAGGATGATCAGCCCTCCGGTGATCACGCGCTGCCAATAGGAGTCGATGTAGAGCAGGTTGGCGCCATTGTTGATGGTGGTGAGCAGGATGGCGCCGAGCAGCGGGCCTTGGACGCTGCCGACCGCACCGAACAGGCTCGCGCCGCCGATCACCGAGGAGGCGATAGATTGCAGTTCCCAGCCGTCGCCATTGGTAGCGTTGCCACTCGAGATGCGGACGGCGGTGAGCACGCCCGCGAAAGCCGCAAATGTCGCAGACAGCACATAGGCGAGATAGAGCATGCGGTTGACGTTGACGCCGGAGAGGCGCGCTGCCTCGCGATTGGAGCCGATGGCGAACAAATAGCGGCCGAAGCGGCTATGGTTCAGGAGGACATAGGAGGGCACGGCGATCGCGATCACGCACCAGAACAGGAGCGGAATTCCGAAGAGCGAAGCGAGTGAGAAGCTGGTGAAGGCGTCGGGAAGCCCCGAAATGGTGGCGCCGCCCGTGATCAGGAGGCCCACGCCCCGCAGCGCCGTCAGAGTCGCGAGCGTCATGATGAAGGGCGGCAGCCCGAGCTGTACGATGCCGAAGGCATTGAAGGCTCCGATTCCGACGCCGGTGAGCAAGGTCAGCAGGATCGATATGGAAATCGGCACGTCATGGGTGAGCAGCCAAGCGACGATGACGCTCGAGATGCCGATCATGGCGCCGACCGAAAGGTCGATCCCCGCCGTAATGATGACGAAGGTCTGCCCGATAGCCATGATCGCCCAGAGCGAGGATTGGCGCAGAAGATTGGTCACGTTATTCGCCGTGAGGAAGGTATTGGTCGATATACCGAGGATGGCCCACAAGACGATCAGCAGACCGAGCAAGGTCAAGCTCAAGTGGAGATTGATGCCGGCTTTTGGCGTCTTGACCTCTTCCTGCGTCGCTTCGATGGTCATGACAGAACCTCAGGCGCCGATCGCCTCCGCGAGCATCTCCTCCTCGGTCGCCATGGCGCGCTCATGGCTCGCGACCAGGCGCCCGCGGCGGAAGACATGCAGCCGATCGCTCAGATTATAGACTTCGGGCAAGTAGGAGGAGATCAGGATGATGCCGGCGCCCGCTTTCAACAGATCCGAAAACACCCGGTAGATGTCGAGCTTGGTGCGCACATCGACGCCGACCGTCGGCTCGTCGAAGATGAAGAGCTCGGCGCCGTGGTTAAGCCATTTGCCGATGACGATCTTCTGCTGATTGCCGCCGGAAAGGCTCGCGGCCGGCGCGGCGCGCGAGGCCGTGAGGATATGCAGCTTCTCGATCTGCGCTCGCGCGGCCTTCGCCTCGGCCCTGGGCGAGAGGGTCGGGCCGCGGCTCAAGCGCTCATAGATCGGCAGGTTGAGATTCAGCCCGACGTCGAGGCTGAGGCAAAGCCCCTGGTCGCGCCGGCTCTCGGGCACCAGAGCGATGCCGCGCGAGATGGCGTCGGCCTCGCGGCGGATGTCGGCCTTCTGACCCATCCACAGGATCTCGCCGCCGCTGTGAGAGACGCGGCCGAAGAGAGCATGCACGAATTCGCTGCGGCCGGCGCCGACGAGGCCATAGAGCCCGACGATCTCGCCCCGCCGCACGTCGAGCGAAACATCCGTGAAGCCTTTGCCGGTCAGTCCACGCGTTTCGATGAGGACCGGCCCCAGCGGCACCTCGTCCTTGTGATACACCTCCCCGAGCGAGCGGTTGATCATGCCTTGTATGAGCTTCTGCTCATTGGTCTCGGCGACGCGCTCGGTCGAGATCAGGCGCCCATCGCGCAGGATGGAGACGCGGTCAGCGAGCTCGAAGACTTCCTCGAGGCGATGGCTGATATAGACGATGGTCACGCCCTTCGCCTTGAGCCGTCGGATTAGCGCGAAGAGCTGTGCTGCCTCTTGCCGCGTGAGGTAGGCGGTCGGCTCGTCGAGAACGAGGAAGCGGGTGCCGCGCGTCGCCGCCCTCGCGGTCGCGACGAGCTGCTGCTGGCCGATGGTGAGCTCGGAAAGCACCGCGCCGGCCGCGATGCGAAAGCCCAATTCGTCGAGGATGCGTTGCGCAGCGTCGAGCATGGAACGGTGCTGCAACAGACCGAAGCGCGACGTCTCGTCGCCGAGGAAAAGATTCGCCGCGACTGTGAGATGCGGGCAGAGCACGACCTCCTGATGCACGGCGTTGATGCCTTGCGAGATCGCCTCGTGGGGCGTAGCGAGCGCGACGGGCACTCCCTTCCACCGGATCTCCCCGCTGCTGCGCGGGTAGACCCCCGTCAAGAGCTTGATCAGCGTGGATTTGCCGGCGCCGTTCTCACCGACGATCGCGTGGATCTCACCGGCCTCGAAGGCTAGATTCACGGCCTTCAGCGCATGAGTCGCGCCGAATCTCTTGTCGAGCGCGCGCAATTCGAGAAGCGGCGCGGCGCCTTGCGCGGGTGCTGCGCCGAGCCCGGCCGCAAGGGGCCGGGCCATGCTCTCGATCATTGCGGCGTCTCGCAAGTCACCGCGTTACTTCACCTTGGGATTGAGCAACTCCTGCGAACGCGGCGTGCCGATATTCTCCTTGGTGATCAGGTTCACGCCGGTATCCACATTGGGGGGCACCTTCTCGCCCTTCGAGGCGGCGAGCGCGGTCTTGATGCCGTCATAGCCCATCCGGTACGGGTCCTGCACGACGAGGCCGGCGATCACGCCATCGCTGAGGAATTTGACGAGCTTGTCGTCGCTGTCAAAGCCGATGAGCTTGATCTTGTCCTGAGCCTTGTTCTCGGCGATCGCCTGTCCCGCGCCCTGCGCCATGATCAGGTTCGAGGCGAAGACTCCACGCAGATTGGGGTTTGCGGTGATCAGATCCGTCATGATGTTGAGAGCAGTCGTCGCCTGCCCATCGGCCACCTTGTCGGCGACGAGCTTGAGGCCCGGATATTTGGCGGCGAGTTCCTCTTTGAAGCCCTTGGCGCGCTGATCGAGCGAGCCCACTCCCGGCAGGGAGGTCATGAGCGCGACCTCGCCTTCGGCCTTGCCGTATTT
>JBIOEK010000234.1:0-6374 GCA_044445925.1 Hyphomicrobiales bacterium | reverse complement strand
GGCCTGCCTTCGCTCAACGTGCTGGCGCCGCTGCTCATCCCGATCGCCGTCAAGCTAGGTCTCAGCGGACTGCATTATGCGCTCGTCCTCATCATCGCCATGGGGATCGGGGGCTTCATGCCGCTCGCCGGCGTCGGCTTCTATGTCTGCTGCGCCATCATGCGCTGCGACGTGGAATCCGCGTCCCGCGCCATGCTCCCCTATCTGATCATGGTGGTGGCCGGCTTGCTGATCGTCGCCTTCGTGCCCTGGTTCGCACTGTTCCTGCCGAATTATTTCGGCTTTCGCGGATAACAACGCCCGCCCCATGGCGGGCACGACCGAGGAGGAGAACGACATGGACCGCAGGGCATTTCTGCAAGCCGGTGCCGCCAGCGCCGGAGCGATCGTGGCGGCGCCCTATGTGGCACGCGCCGCAGCGCCCCTCACCTTGCGCTTCGCGCATTTCGCCGCGGACGATCACCCGGCGAACATCGCGGCGAAGCAATTCGCGAGCCGGGTCGAGGCGCGCACCAGTGGCGCGATCAAGATCGCTATCTTCCCCAACAACCAGCTCGGAGGGCCGCCGGAGCAGGCCCAGCAGATCAAGCTCGGCACCATCGACATGGGGCTGCCGACCCAGGGCCAGCTCGACAAATACGACACCGCCTTCGCGGCCGTCATGCTGCCCTTCATCTTCGACGGGCCGGCGCATGCCTTCCGCACGCTCGACGGGCCCGCCATGGATTGGCTCAGCCCCCTCGCCGAGAAGCAGGGCTTCGTCCTCCTGCGCAATTGGGACTACGGCTTCCGCAACGTCACCAACAGCGTGCGCCCGATCAATGCGCCCGACGACGTCGAGGGCCTGAAGCTGCGCACCCCGCCCGAATTGCAGATCCAGGCCTCGATGGAGGCGCTCGGCGCGATCGTGCAGGCGATCGCCTTTCCGGAGCTCTATCTCGCCTTGTCGCAGAAGGTCGTGGACGGCGAGGAGAACCCGGTCCCGGTGATCTTCTTCAACAAATTCTACGAGGTGCAGAAGCATCTCGCGATCACGCGGCATATCTACAACAACATGATCCATACGGTGGGCCTCAACACCTGGAAGAAGCTCACGCCCGAGCAGCAGGCGATCTTCCGCGACGAGAGCGCGAAGGCCGGCGAGCTGATGCGCAAGCAGATCGGCGACGATGAGGGCGAGCAGATCAAGAAGCTCGCCGGCGCCGGCATGCAGGTGACGACGCCCGATCTCGCGCCCTTCCGCGCCAAGATGGAGCCCGCCAACAAGCGCATCGCCGACTATGCCGGCGCCGCCAATGTGCGGAAGTTCCAGGACATCGTCGAGCAAACCCGCAAGGCGTGAGCGAATGGCGAGTGGCGAATGGCGAGTGGCGAGTGGCGAATAGCGAGTAGCAAGTAGCAAGTAGCAAGTAGCGAGTGGCGAGCGAGTGGGCAGAGCCCTTCTCATCCCTGCTTTCTATTCGCCACTCGCCATTCGCTCGATCCCACTCGCCCCAATGAACGGAGCAGCCCCATGACGGACTACCGCAAGCTCTTCGACCTGACGGGCAAGACGGCCGTGGTGCTGGGCGCGGCTTCCGGCATCGGCAAGGCATCGGCCGAGGCCTTGGCGGGGCTCGGCGCGCGCCTCATCTGCGCCGATCGCGACCGCGAGGGCAGCGAGGCGACCGCCTCCGGCATTCGCGACGGCGGCGGGGCGGCCGAGGCGCTTGCCACCGATGCCGCCGACCCCAAGCAGGTCGCGGCCCTGGCCGAGGCGGCGAAGGAAAAGCTCGCGCGCATCGATATCGCCGTGACCACCCCCGGCCTCAATATCCGTAAAGTCATCCTCGACTACACGCAGGAGGATCTCGACCGGGTCATCGACCTCAACATCAAGGGCACGGTGCATTTCTTCCAGGCCTTCGGCCGCATCATGGTGGAGCAGCGCGGCGGCAGCCTGATCGCCTGCTCCTCGGTCAGGGCCGTCACCATCGAGCCCGGCCTTGCGGTCTACGGCTCGACCAAGGCGGCGATCGGCCTCCTGGTGAAAGGCTTCGCCTCGGAGGTCGGGCGCTTCGGTGTGCGCGTCAACGCCATCGCGCCGAGCATCGCCGAGACGGCGCTGACCGAGCCTTTCAAGAACCGGCCCGACATCCACAAGCTCTACGCCGCCCACACCGTGCTCAATCGTTGGAGCCAGCCCGAGGAGGTCGCGACCGCGGTCGCGTATCTCGCCTCCGACGCAGCGAGCTATGTCTCGGGCTCGACGCTCTTCGTCGACGGCGGCTGGACCGCGATCGACGGCCCCCCGACCGGGCTCACCAGCCTCGGAGGGTGAGGCGGATCGGGATTTAGGTCGGCAATCGAGGGTGCATTGGGCATGGGGCCGGTCTTGACGATTGTCGGAATGGCCGCCCTCTGCCAAACTCAGTGGGAGCTTTGTGATCGCGACTGTGACGCATGCACACTCCAAGCAATGGTGACAACGTTAAGGCGATTGCAGTTGGGTGGTCAGCGCAGATGAGGGCGTCCGAAGCAGCATGCTCACGAAGAAGTTGATCGAACTGGTGATCGCCGACCTTGAGGCCCTTGTGGCCAATCAGGTCGTCGAGAATCGCTTCATTGACTTCAAAGGGGCGCCAATCGGGAATTCAGACAGAGATAAGAGAGAATTCCTCGCCGATGTCTCGGCTTTTGCCAACGCGTCAGGCGGCGACATTGTGCTCGGCATCAAGACAAAGGACGGGGCGGCAGCCGAAATCACGGGAGTGGCCATCGACGATGTCGACAAAGAGAAGCTGCGGCTTGGGGACATCATCAGGTTCGGTCTGGAACCACGTTTATCTGGGGTAGATATGGCCTGGGTTCCTATTGAAGGGTCCCGCGGCGTCCTAGTTATTCGAGTTTCAAGGAGTTGGGTTGCGCCACATCGAGTCGTCTTTCTAAAGGACATGAATTTCTACGTGCGCAATGCAGCTGGAAAGAACGCGATGAATATCGATGAGTTGCGCCAGGCCTTCAATCTGTCCGAGACGGTGGCTGAACGCATACGGCAGTTTCGCCGCGAGCGCGTCGGCGCGATCTGCGAAGACGACGCATCGCTTCCACTTGCCGGTGGCGCCAAGCTTGTTCTCCATCTTGTACCGCTTAGCGCTTTCGTCGATCCGGAGGAGTTGCGCTTCGATGACGGCGCGACACCTCGTTTACGTCCCATGCATGCCTCGGGCTGGGATGGCTCCCATACGCTTGAGGGGTTCATCACATATTCCGGTCCCGATCCGGTGGATGCCTACACACTGGTCTATAGAAGCGGGATTGTTGAGGTTGTCGGCATAGCCGGCGGGACAGATGAGAAGGGCAACCGCTTCGTCCCGCTGGGCTGGGTTGAGCAAGAGGTGATGGAGGTCTGGAAGAGCTGTTGGCGATTCCTCTCGGAGGCGGGCGTTAAGGCGCCAATCTATATCTTCTTATCGATGGTGAGTGTTCGTGGGTGCCGACCTTACGTTGCACCGGGCCGATCCATTATTCCAAGGCCCCCGCGGCGAGACGTTTTGCTCGTTCCGGAAATCGCAGTGGATGTTGAGCGTGTAGAAATGGCGGCGCATGTGCTATTGCAGCCATTGTTTGATCGCCTCTCAAATGCTTTTGGTCTTCCGCGATCGTTCAACTACTCGGCCGATGGCAGCTACAAGCAAAATGCGGTGTAAGGCTTCATGTTCCTAAGGTTGCGCAGGTCCCGGTCACCTGGCGCGAATATCTGACCTTGATGGAGGCCCTGGAGCAGGGCCTTTCCGAGCCGTCACCGGCCTGACATCGGCCCTCTCCACTATGCAGCTTTGCCGGGGCCCTTCGCGCGCCCGGTTGCGCAACGGTGCCAGCGAATGCCCACACGCCGCCGGGTCCTTGCCGCCTCCCTCGCCGTCCCGGCGATCCTCGGCGGAGTCGGTCGGGCGCTCGCCGATGCACGCCCGGAGCTGCGCGTCGCCGTTCAGGCGCTGCCCCCGACGCTCGAGCCGATCGAGAGCATCTCCAATGTCGGGCTGCGCATCACCGACAACGTCTTCGACACGCTGCTGCGGCGCGACTTCCTCGCCGAGGCTGCGACCGGGCGCTCCACGCTGGTGCCTTCGCTCGCCCTCGACGTCGCGCAACGCGATCCGCTCACCTGGGCCGCGACCTTGCGGCCGGAGGTGCGTCTCCATGACGGCCGGGAGATGACCGCCGAGGACGTGGTCGCCACCTTCTCGCCGGAGCGCATGTGGGGGCCGAAGGCACCCTTCTTCGAAGGCCGCATCGCCTTTAGCCATCTCGCCGAGGTCGTCGCGCAGGATAAGCGCACCGTGCTGCTGCGAACCCGCGCTCCCGATGTGGTGATGCCGAAGCGCCTCGCCGCCTATGCGGGCTGGATCTCGTCTGCGCCATATCTCGCCGAGGCAGGCCTTGCCGGCATGCGGGTGAAGCCCGTCGGCACCGGTCCCTATCGGCTCGCCTCCTTCCAGCGCGATCGGCGCGTCGTGCTCGACGCCTTCGACGATTACTGGATGGGGCCACCGCCCGCGCGGCGCGTTTCGATCAGCGTCGTTCCGGAAGCGGCGTCCCGCCTCGCCGGGCTGCAGGCGGGCGATTTCGACCTCGTGACCAATCTTCTGCCCGATCAGATGCCGGGGCTCGCCGGCGACAAGCGGGTCGAGGCGGTCGCGGTGCGCATGGATTTCGCGCATATCCTCTACTACGACACGCGCCGGCCGGCTCTTCGCGATCCGCGCATCCGCCGCGCCCTGAATTACGCGGTCGACTACGACCTGATGGGGCGCGCGCTCTGGGGCGACGGCTTTCGCCGCCTTCCGGCATTGCAGCTTGCCTCCTATGGCGACCTCTACGATGGCGAGCGCCAGGGCTTCACCCACGACCCCGACAAGGCGAAGCGCCTCTTGGCCGAGGCCGGCTGGAAGGGCGACGAGCTCGTCGTCCGCATCCCTGCCGACTACTACCTCAACCTGCTGCAGGCGGCCCAGATCGTGCAGGAGATGTGGCAGGCCGTCGGCGTGCCGAGCAAGCTCGATGTCCGCGACAGCCCGGCCTCGCTCACCCAGCCCGGCGCGGATGTGCGTCCGGTCTCCGTGGCTTTCCGTTTCGCCGATCCGCTCGGCGGCGGGCTGATGGTGCATATGGCGAAGGAATATTTCATCCAGGCGCAAGGCTTTTGGACGCCTGTCGCCTTCAACGAGATTTCCGACGCCTTCCGGGCCGCGACCGATCCTGCCGAGCGCCGGCGCCTGTGGCTGCGCCTCCTCGACGAATACGAGGCCGAGGCGCCGGCCATGATCCTCTATCCGGTGCAGGAGGTCATCGGCAAACGCCGCGACCTGCGTTTCAGCCATTATCCGCTCTACTTCATGGATCTGCGTTCCTATAATCTCGGCTTTATGTGAGGACCTCGATGGCGCGCCTGACGCTTCTCTCCGATCCGCATCTGTCCCCGACCCACGGCTTCTTCTGGGACAATTGGCGCGTCGCTTGCGATGCGGTGAATGCGGAAAAGCCCGATCTCGTGGTGATTGCCGGCGATCTGTGCATCAACGGCCCCGATAGCGACGCCGAGATGGAATTCGCGGGCGCTGCCTTGAAGGCCATCGAGGTTCCGGTCCGCGCCATCCCGGGCAACCATGATGTCGGCGACGAGCCGCCCGGCCAGACCAGCGAGCAGCTCATCGACGCCGCGCGCCTTGCCCGCTGGAACGGCGTCTTCGGCAGCGACCGCTTCGATATGCGCTTCGGCGCCTGGCACCTCATCGGCATCAACGCGCAGCTTTGCGGCTCGGGGCTGCCCGAGGATGGGGGCCAGCGGCACTGGCTCGCCGAGCGGCTTGCGCAGGCCGAGGGCCCCGTCGCGCTCTTCCTGCATAAGCCTTTGTTTCTCGACAGTCCCGAAGAGGCGACCCCGACCGCAGCCTCGCTCAACCTCGCTCCGCGCGCCGAGCTCATGAAGCTCATCAAGTCCGCTCCGGTGCGCCTAGTGGTCAGCGGCCATCTGCACAGCCATCGCGACGTGATCCATGACGGCGTGCGCTATGTCTGGGCGCCGGCCCTGTCTTTCCTTCACACGGCCCATTCCGGCTCGACACCGATGGTCGCGGCGCTGTCGCTCGATCTTTCGAGCCAGGCTCCAGGCATCGACATCGTGCCGATTCCAGGGCTCGTGGCGCATGATCTCGCTGAGATGAAGGGACATGGCCGCTACGCCTTCCTGCGCGACCTGCCTGCTTGTCCACCGATGGGCGCCCCCGGCCTGGCCTTGGTCTGCCACCGGGGGGACGTGCGGGCTGGAAGCCCGCGCTCCGACAAGGGGCCGGCGCTGCTGGGACCGCGGGCGTCTCGCCCGCGGTCCCAGC
>JBIOEK010000233.1:0-6383 GCA_044445925.1 Hyphomicrobiales bacterium | reverse complement strand
GGCTTGGGGGTGACCTCCTCGGGAAGGGGCGAAGCCGTCGCCCGGCTCGGGGCTGGCGCACCGCCCATGGGACGACGCAGCGCCTCTTCGAGCTTATGCGCCATCGCGGCAAGGTCGGCGTCGGGGAGGCGGACGCGAGGCAGAGGGGCGGCAGCCGGATCCGTGAGGCTCGCTGCTTCGGGCATCGGGAAGGCAGGCTTTGTCGCCTGGTCGGGCTCGGCGCGGGCCGGCGTTTGTGGGGGATCGGTTCGGGGAGATGGCGCCCGCTGAGCCTGCGGCGTCGATGCCCGCGGCGCCGGGTTCGCAGGCTGCGCGGCTGGCGCCTGCTGAGGCTCGCGGGCGACCGGACCTGCCGGGGCGTGTGGCGGCGGCAAGGTCGCCGTTTGGGCTGATTCTCCCGCGACCGGCAGCGGTTGCGCCGGCTGAGGCGCCAAATCGCGCTGCGGAGCGAGGGGTTGAGCCACGGCCGGCCCCGATGCGGCAGGTTGCCCCGCAACGGTCGCGCCGCGCGCACCCTGGGCGACCAAGCGACGGATCGTCGACTCGATCAACACGTCGTTCGGGCCCCCGATCATCACCAGGTGCTCCACATTGTCGCGACGCAACAGGATCAAGCGGCGCTGACGATCCACGTCGAAGGCGTCGATCACCCCCAAGCGAGAACGCCTGCCGCGCTGGGTGCCGTCGCCCGATATGTTCACCCCCCGGCTCAGCATCCACCGAATGACCCAATAGAGAATGGCGGCGATTACGATGATGGCGATCAGCACGAGCCCATAGCTGATCAGCTGCCAGGCGCCGCCGCTCAAACCCATGGTCTACTCCTCACTCATGCGACATGCCGTTCGGGTGCAGCGGACAGGGATCATCACGGCAATCTATCACGCTTCGAACGCTTCGTGTCATTAAGGTTAAGAGTTGGTAAATGCGCGATTATCGGCGTTCGACGCAAGCCCGGTGAAGCCGTCTCGGGAGCCCGCCTGCCAAAAGCCCGGCCGCCGCTCCGCTTCGCGCCCGCCATTCCGGCCTGGACTGGAATGAGCCATCCGACCCAAATATTTGTTTTGGCGCGCTTTCTTGTCGCAAACCGGTTCGCGCTTCGCAAGTTATGCTCTACGCTTGCATAAAGGTCGGCAGGCTCGCATCTAGGCATGCGAGGGGCAAAGCGGGGCCTTGATGCCGCGGGATGCGGGGTGTGTAGGATGGTGTCCATATTCGACGGCGTGTTGACCGGTTTCCTGAGAAGGCATGTGAAAGGGGGGACGCTGCGGATTACGCTCCCCTCCGGCGCGTCCGAGAATGTCGGCGACAGGCCCTCCCCAGCCGTGGTCGTGCACATCGCCGATAACGCGGCGCTTCTCTCCATCTTGCGGGACCCCGACCTCGCCTTCGGCGAGCTGTTCATGGAGGGAAGGCTGCAAGTCCTCGAAGGCACGCTCTACGACCTCCTGGCGATCGCCGCGCAATCGGTGCGCAATGTCGAGCCGGCCGCCTGGATCCTCGCCTTGAGGCGCCTGCGCGATGCCGCATGGAAGCTGTTTCCGGGCAATCCCAAGGCCAAGGCGAAGGCCAATGTGGCGCATCATTACGACCTCGATTTCCGCCTCTACAGGACCTTTCTCGACACGGATTTCCAGTATTCCTGCGCCTATTTCGAAAGCGACGGCCAGTCGCTCGAGGAAGCCCAGCTCGCCAAGAAGCGCCATATCGCGGCGAAGCTCCTGGTCCAACCTGGCCAGCATGTCCTCGATATCGGCTGTGGCTGGGGGGGCCTGGCGCTCTACCTGGCGCGCGTCTGCAAGGCCCGCGTGACGGGCGTAACCTTGTCCGAGGAGCAGCACAAGGTGGCCCGGGCCCGCGTCGCCAAGGAGGGGCTCGGCGAGATGATCGACATCCGCCTCATGGATTATCGCGATGTCACGGGCTCGTTCGACCGCGTGGTCTCGGTCGGCATGTTCGAGCACGTCGGCAAGGGCGATTACCCGGTCTTCTTCGGCAAGCTGCGCGACGTGCTGCCGGACGACGGAGTGGCGCTTCTGCACACGATCGGCTGCGGCGACGAACCCGGGCCGACCAATCCATGGGTGACGAAATACATCTTCCCGGGTGGCTATCTGCCGGCGCTCTCCGATATGACGCCGGTGATCGAGAAGAGCGATCTCATCACCACCGACATCGAAACCCTGCGTCTTCATTACGCCTATACGCTGCGGCATTGGCGCGACCGCTTCCTTGCGAAGCGCGAGGAGATGGCAAAGCTCTATGACGAGCGCTTTTGCCGCATGTGGGAATTCTTCCTGGCGGCCTCCGAGGCCGCCTTCCGCTTCGACCGCACCCTCGTCTTCCAGGTGCAGATGGCCAAGCATGAGGATTCAGTGCCGATCACCCGCGACTATATCGGGAGGCGCGAGAAGGAGTTCCGCCAGATCGAGGCGACCCTGCCCAAGCTCGCGCCGGTGGAACCGCCGCAATGAGGCGCCGGCGGGGTCGGGAAGTTGCATTCCCGCTCAATTCCCCGCAAGCGAGTATAGAATCAGAGCATCCCAGGTTTTCGATCCGTATCCTCTCGCATCCGGCATGGGATCGGGATAGAAGAAGCGTGATTCGCCGAGGAACCCAATGATGACCGGCGTGACCGCCCCCGCTACGATCAACCGCTCCAACCGCACCCAAAGCCTCGCCTTGATGCTTTTGGTCGTCGGCCTCCTGATCGGGGGGTTCCTGAGCGTGCTGTTCGTGTCGCACGGGCAGACCTCCCCGTTCATCGGCGTCATGCTCGCCGTTCTCTCGGCGGCCGGCGTGTTCTTTCTCTTTGCCTGTGCGTTCCGGCTCGTGCATTTCGGGATGGCGCCGGCCGCCAACGATCTCACCCAGGCGATTGCCGATACCTCGCCGGACGGAATGCTGATCAGCGGGCCGGGCGGCCAGATCGTCTATGCCAACCAGGCCTATCTCGGCCTATGCCAGGGCCCGACGCAGGGGGCCATCACGCCGGTCGAGCGCCTGTTCTCCGGCCCGCCGGAAGTCTCCGAAGCGATCTATCGGCTGGCGCAGGCGGCGCGCCAGGGCCGCCGCGCCGTCGAGGAGATCCGCCTCGCCCAGCCGGTCGGGGGCGCCTCGGGCGGCGTCGCCTGGTATCGGTTGCGAGTGCGTCCGATCCCGCGCGGGACGAACCAGGGCGCCGCGCTGTGGACGGTCTCCGACATCACGCGCGACCGCGAGCGCCAGGAAAACGTCTTCCAGGAGCTGCAACAGGCGATCGACTATCTCGACCATGCGCCGGCGGGCTTCATGTCGGTCGACGCCTCCGGCGCCATCGCCTATATGAACGCCACGCTCGCCTCCTGGCTCGACCACGACCTGGCGCAGATCGGCGTGGGCGGCCTCAAGCTCGCCGATGTGGTCGCCGGCGATGCCTCTCCGTTGATCACGCATCTGACCGGCGCCCCGGGCGACGTCGCGACCGATATTCTCGATGTCGACCTGAAGAAGCGCGGCGGAGAGACCATACCGGTCCGGATGCTGCACCGCGTCGCCTTCGCCCATGACGGAACACCGGGCGCCTCGCGCACCCTGGTGCTGGATCGAGGCCCGAAGGGCGATCAAGACGAGGCGCAGCGTGCCGCGGAGGTTCGCTTTGCGCGGCTGTTCAACAGCACGCCCTTCGCTCTGGCAAGCGTCGATGTCGAGGGGAGGATCCTGAGCGCCAACGCCTCCTTCCTGCGTCTGTTCGGGGGAGCTTTGCGTCCCGAGAACAGCGAGAGGCGGCTCATTTCGAGCCTCGTGACGGATTCCGCCTGCGCAGCGCTCGACCGCGCGGTCGCTGGCGCCGCGGAAGGCCGCAGCACCATAGCGCCGATCGACGCGATCCTGGTCGGCAAGGACAATCGTTCGGCGCGCTTCTTCGTGACGCCGACCGGCAGTGTCGGGGGCAACGGCGAGGTGGCGATCGTCTATGCGATCGAGACGACCGAGCAGCGCGCGCTCGAGGTGCAGTTCGCGCAGGCCCAGAAGATGCAGGCGGTGGGCCAGCTCGCCGGCGGCGTCGCGCATGACTTCAACAACGTCCTGCAGGCGATCATCGGCTATTCCGATCTTCTGCTCGCCAACCACCGCCCGACCGATCCCGCCTTCCAGGACATCATCCAGATCAAGCAGAACGCCAACCGCGCCAAGAATTTGGTGCAGCATCTGCTCGCCTTCTCGCGGCGGCAGACGCTGCGGCCCCAGGTTCTTCAGCTCGGCGAGCTCATCAGCGACCTGCAGATGCTGGTCAAGCGGCTCGTCGGCGAGATGGTCAAGCTCGACATCCGTCAAGGACGCGACCTCTGGGACGTCCATGCCGACGCCACCCAGTTCGAGCAGGCCATCTTGAACCTCGCGGTCAATGCGCGCGACGCCATGCCGGGGGGCGGCGAGCTCGCGGTGCGCACGCGCAACGTCACGCAGGCCGAATGCGCCGAATTCGCCCACCAGGGCTTGGCGCCGGCCGATTACGTGCTTGTCGAGATCCAGGATTCCGGCATGGGCATCTCGCAGGAGAATATCGAGAAGATATTCGAGCCTTTCTTCACCACCAAGGAGGTCGGCAAGGGCACCGGCCTCGGGCTGTCGATGGTCTACGGCTTCGTGAAGCAGACGGGCGGCTTCATCTATTGCGATTCCGTGCTCGGCAAGGGAACGGTGTTCCGCATCTTCCTGCCGCGCTATGTAGAGGAGGAGACGCGGGCTGGCGCGAGCCTCGAGGGGGGCTTGTCGATCGCGCCGCCTGCCTCGGAGGCCGCGACGCCGGCTGCCGCCTCGCCCGAGACGCAAAGCGTCGATCATACCGGCACCGGCCGCGTGCTGCTCGTCGAGGATGAGGAGGCGGTGCGCAAATTCGCCGCGCGCGCGCTCGCCTCGCGCGGCTACGAGGTGCTCCAGGCCGCCTCGGGCCGCGAGGCGATGGACATCGTCGACAAGACGAGCGAGCCATTCGATCTCGTGGTCTCGGACGTGGTCATGCCGGAGATGGACGGGCCGACCCTGATGCGGGAGCTGCGCAAGCGCGACCCCAACCTCAAGATCGTCTTCGTCTCGGGCTATGCGGAGGATGCCTTCGCCAAAAATTTGCCGGAAGGCGAGCATTTCACCTTCCTGCCGAAGCCGTTCTCGCTCAAGCAGCTCATCGAGACGGTCAAGGCGGCCATCGGCTAGAGCGGGACGCGCTCGCGGGGCGCGGTTCCCGTATGCGCGCAATCTGACGACAATTCAGCTGGTTTGGTATGCGGCGGGCATTCGGCACGCCGGCGACCGAATGTCCTTTGCTGCGGACGGGGCTCGCGGCGCACTGACGGCGGGGCCATCATGAGACGGCGCGAACTCATCACCCTTCTCTGTGGCGCGGCGGCAACGTGGCCGCTCGCGGGGCGCGCGCAGCAGCCGGGCAAGCCCTTTCGGATCGGTTTTGTGGGTTTGTCCACCGCCGACAGTCTCCCCCAGCGCGCCGAGGCCTTCCGGGCCGGCCTGCGCGATCTCGGTTATCAGGAGGGACGGGATTTCGTCATCGAGTTCCGCTTTGCGGATGACCATTATGATCGGCTTCCGGCGCTCTTCGCGGACCTCGTTCGTCTCAAGGTCGATGTGATCGTCACCCATGGGACGCCCGGAGGCCAGGCCGCCAAACAGGCCACCACCACGATTCCCATCGTCATGGCGGTGGTCGGTGATGTCTTGTGGTCGGGTCTCGTATCCAGCCTCGCGCGGCCGGGCGGCAACGTGACCGGATTGACCTTCTTCCAGCCGGAACTCACCGCGAAGCGGCTCGAAATGCTCAGGGAAACTCTGCCCGACCTTCGGGACGTCGGCATCCTGTTGAATCCGGCGAACCCGATGAACGAACCGGCCTGGCCGCAAATCGCCCAGGTCGCACTCTCGCTCAAGCTCGAGCTTCATCAATTCGGCGTAAGCGGCCCCGGCGAGCTCGAAGGCGCCTTTGCGGCCATGGCGGCCAAGCGCATTGGCGCGCTCGTGGTCTTCGACGACACGGTGCTGATCTCCAATGCGGGATCGGTGGCGGCACTTGCTTTGAAACAGCGTTTGCCGTCGTGCGGGTGGCCCGATTTCGCCATCGGCGGCGGCCTGATGGCCTATGGGGTCAACTTTCCCGACATGTTCCGGCGCGCGGCTACGTTCGTCGACAAGATTCTGAAGGGCGCCAAGCCGAGCGACCTGCCCATCGAGCAACCAACCAAATTCCAAACGACCATCAACCTCAAGACCGCCAAGGCGTTGGGCATTGACGTGCCGGTGACGCTCCTTGCTCGCGCCGACGAGGTGATCGAGTAGGGTTTGCCGAGGGGAAAAATCTCCGTGGAACTGCTTGGCGAGTTCCAGTATCTTTC
>JBIOEK010000232.1:0-6386 GCA_044445925.1 Hyphomicrobiales bacterium | reverse complement strand
GTGGCGGCGCTGAAGGTGTCGGACATCGACAGCCAGCGCATGCTGATCCGGGTCGAGCAGGGCTAGGGCCGCATGGACCGCTATGTGATGCTGTCGCCGCATCTGCTCGAGCTGCTGCGCGCCTGGTGGAAGGCGGCGCGGCCACAAGGCTGGCTGTTTCCCGGACAGAACCGGGTGAACCCTCTCACGGCACGCCAGCTCGCCCGCGCCTGCCACTCCGCGACCCAGATGGCCGAGATCGGCAAGCGAGTGTCCCCGCACACGCTGCGGCACAGCTTTGCCACGCATCTGCTCGAGCAGAACGTCGACATCCGCGTGATCCAAGTTCTGCTCGGTCACGCCAAGCTTGACACGACAGCGCTCTACACACGGGTTGCCACCAAAACGATCCGCGAGATCATCAGCCCGCTCGATCACATCACCGCGAAGCTGAAGCAGGGCGAGCCGCCTGCCTGAAGCCGGGCTCGCATGTCCCGCCCGGCGCTGGAGGTCGCGGATATCTTCCGCGGCCACGGACCGGCGTGGCGTAGAGCCAACGTCGGTCATGTGAGCCTCGGCCAACTGAAGGTCATGGCGGCGATCGAGGGCTGCCGCACGGCAGCGCTCGGCGGTCACGTCGAGCGTTGCGAGGACTGTGCGCACACGCGCATCGCCTACAACTCCTGCCGCAATCGACACTGCCCGAAGTGCCAAGGTGCAGCCGCCAAGCAATGGTTGGCCGAGCGTGAGGCCGAGCTGCTGCCCGTTCCTTACCACCATGTGGTGTTCACGCTACCGGCGGCGATCGCGGACATCGCTTACCAGAACAAGACGGTGATCTACGACATCCTGTTCAAGGCGTCGGCCGAGACCCTGATCACCATCGCGGCCGATCCCAAGCATCTGGGCGCACGCATCGCCATCACCTCGGTGCTGCACAGCTGGGGCTCGGCCATGACGCATCACCCACATGTGCACATGATCGTGCCAGGTGGTGGGATCTCTCCCGATGGGCGGTAAGATTTGTGAACTATTGGCGGGTAGAGTCATCAGGCTACAGGTGCACGAGGGGGAGCCTGCCTAGGGACCCCGCATGACGGCGGGGTCCCTCCCTCCTCCCTTCCATTGCAAAAGAAGCACCGCGCTCTTGCGAGGCGGGGCGAGTGGAGGGGTCTGAGGTCGCGATCAGCCGATTGCCTGGAGCACGACGGTCATCTACGGTTCCCCCGCTTCGCCCTCTTTCGATCGAGATAGGCGAGCAACCGCCCCAAAACCGCCTTCAAAGCTCAACGCGAGCAATAACGAGTGACAGCAAATGAAGGTCGGGGATCACGTGAAGTTTCGACGGGAGTCGAGAGCGTGGATGCACTACGGCCTCGAACCCGAGGCAAAGGGCTATGTTGTGAAAATCTATAGTGACCCGGAGGCCAGGGGCGGACACAGGGTCGACGTGCGCTTTCCAGGAACGGGTGAGCCGGAGCGCGGCATCGATACCGAGGAACTTGAAGTCCTCGCGTGATCTTCGGTCGAGGCGAACGGACACGGGGCGGGGGTGAGGTTGCGCAAATGGGCCATGGCTACAGGAGTAAGGCTAACGTCGCCTCCCGCGAGGGAGACGCTCGGTAGTATCGATGCCGCCCTCTGGCTCGCCCCGTCCCTGGAGACCCCGCCGACCTTGTGGCTGCCATAAGGCGAGACCGATAAGGTCCACACTTCGCCGCCGGCGAACTTCGCCTCTTCTCCGGGCCACCATCGGACGCCTCACCGATCTCTTCACACTCGAAGAGTGCGCCGACTATTTCGCCGCCGCAGGATACGATGCTGTTTGATCGAAATCCGCTCTAATCGTCATCCCCTTCTCGGCACGACGCAGACCATCTCAAACAGGATTTGAGCCGCGAGGTAAGATGTCAGATTGCCGAGATCATGCAGCGGAGACAGCTCGACGAGGTCCATCGCCACGATTCCCTGCGCGACCGTCGCGAGGCTCCGCAGCGCCTCGACCGCTTCAAAGCTCGTGGGCCCGAACGGCTCGGGACTTCCGATGCCGGGAGCTGAGGCCGCGTCCACGAAATCGAGGTCGAAGGTGACATAGATCGCCGAGCCCTTCAGCCGGGCAAGTCTCGCGCCGAGGCTGTCGCGCAGGGTCGGACCCATGGCCTTGAGATCGCGGCTGGTGATGCGTTCGATGCCGTGCAGGCGCAGGAACTCGATCTCGCCCGGATGGTAATGCTTGCGGATGCCGATCTGGATGGTCTTGTCCGGCAGGATGATCCCCTCCTCGACGGCACGGCGGAAGACGCTTCCGTAATGGTAGGGGGAGCCGAACTGGGAGTCCGAGACATCGCAATGCGCGTCGAAATGCACCAAGGCGAGCGGACCGTGCCGGCCATGCGCGGCGCGCAGCAGCGGCAAGGTAATCGAGTGGTCGCCGCCGATGGCGATCGGCAGCATGCCGGACGCATTGAGCTTGCCTACCCCAGCCTCGATCGACCGATAGGTGTCGAGGATCGAAAAGGGCGAAAGCAGGATATCTCCGCAATCCACGATTCTGTGGATGTCGAAGGGCTGCACATCGAGCTCGGCATTGTAACCGCTGATCCGAAAGCTGCTCTCCCGTAGGGCGCGCGGGCCGAAGCGAGAGCCGGCGGTGCGCGAGCTGCCGCCGTCGAAGGGTATGCCGACGATCCCGATCGTCGGATCTGCGATTGCGGCCATGGGCTGCGCCTTCAGGAAGGTTGCGAACCCGCAGAAGCGGCGTGGGTCCTCGGCGGCGACGAGCCGTCCCTCGGCGTAGCCTCCGGAAGCTCCCAAGAGGCCGGTGACATAACTCGGCGGAAGCGCCGCGCCTTGATCGGCCATGTTTCATCCCTTCCTTGCTGTATTCCGGCTAGGTCGCCATGCGTCTCGATCGCTCTGACGGGGCTTCATCCCCCGGTCGAGACGTCGTGGTCTCTTGCCGAGCAGCGCCGACTTGCAGGGGCGAGGGATGAAGCAGGTCGTCGATCGGCAAATGGCAGCTGATCCAATGAGCCTTGCTCGCCTCGACCCGAGGCGGCACCTCGTTTTCGCAGATCGGCCCGATCTTGCGGGGACAGCGCCCGTGGAAGCGGCATCCCACAGGCGGGCTAGCCGGCGCACCGGCATCGCCGCGAAGCCTGATCCTGTCCCGTTCGGGCGAGGCCGGCTCGACCGAAGGAACGGCCGAAAGCAGCGCCTCCGTATAGGGATGGAAAGGGGGCGCCAGCACCGCCTCGGTCGGGCCCTCCTCGCAGATGACGCCGGCGTACATCACGGCGATGCGGTCCGCGATATGCGCGACCGACGACAGATCATGCGAGATGAACAGATAGGCGAGACCCAGCCGGTCGCGCAGATCGGCGAGGAGGTTGAGCACTGTCGCCTGGACCGAGACGTCGAGGGCCGAGACCGGCTCGTCGCAGATCACGAATTTCGGATTGCCGGCGAGCGCCCGCGCGATGCTGACCCGCTGGCGCTCGCCGCCGCTCAGCTGGTGGGGAAAGCGCGAGGCGAATTCCGCCGGCAAGCCGACGGAGTCGAGCAAGGCGCCGATCCGCGCTTGCTTCCCTGCCCCCGTGACGCTGCCCAAGAGGTCGAGCGAGCGCCCGATGGTCGCCCCTACGCGGCGGCGCGGATTGAGCGAGGATGTCGGGTTCTGGAAGATGATCTGCACCTCGCCCCTGAAGCGTCGCAAGCCCACCCCGCGCGCCGCCGTGATGTCCTCGCCCGCAAAGAGGATGCGCCCTTGTGTCGGGTCGATGAGCCTCGCCATGCAGCGCCCGAGCGTCGACTTGCCGCTGCCACTCTCACCCACGAGGCCTAGCACCTCGCCCGGCCGGATGGTGAGCGAGACGCCGTCGACCGCGCGTGTCTCGCGCCGCTCGAGGCGCAGGAGATGCCGGCCTCCGAGCCTGATCCGGCGCCCCATCGGATAGATCTTGCGAATATCCTGCGCGGCCAGGAGCGCCGCCTGCGCTTGCGCCGAGCGCTCGCCCCGAGCCTGCGGGGCATCGTGGTCGCCCTGCGGCAGCGATCCCGCCCGCCAGCATCGGACCTCGCCGCCGGCGAGCGGGCGCAGCAGCTGCGGCTCGATCCGGCATTCGGGGAGGACATGTGGACAGCGTGGGTGGAATACGCAGCCGGGCGGCAGCCGCGCGAGGTCCGGGAAGCGCCCGGCGATGGGCGTGAGGCGGGAAAGCCGGTCTCTGCCGAGGCGCGGCATCGAGCCGAGGAGCCCCACCGTATAGGGATGCAGGGGACGGCCGAGCGTCAGATCCTTCGGACCCTGCTCCAGCACGCTGCCGGCATAAAGGACACAGGTTCGATCGCAGATCCGGTTCACCACGCCGAGATTATGCGTGATGAACAGCATGGCGAGCTTGCGGCGCCGCCGGAGCATGTCGAGGAGATCGAGGATCTGTGCCTCGATCGTCACGTCGAGGGCCGTGGTCGGCTCGTCGAGGATGATCAGGTCGGGCTCGCAGATGAGCGCGGCTGCGATCAGCATGCGCTGCTGCATGCCGCCGCTGAGCTGGTGCGGATAGGCAGAAAGCAAATCCCCGGGGCGCGGCAGCCCCACCTCGGCGAGGGTGGCCTCGGCCCGCGCCAAGGCTTCGCGGCGCGGCACGGCGCGATGATGGATCAGCGGCTCGGCGACCTGCAGCCCGACGGTCAATCCAGGATTGAGGGAGGCGAAAGGGTCCTGGAACACGATGCTCAACCGGTCGCCGCGCAGGGTCCTGAGCTCGGAGGCCTGAAGCCGCGCGAGGTCGCGTCCGCCGAACAGGATGCGCCCTCCGCTGATCGTCGCTTCCGATCCGAGGAGCCCCATGATGGCGAGCGCGACGGTGCTCTTTCCGGAGCCCGATTCGCCGACGAGGCCCAGCGCCTCTCCCTTTTCGACGCTGAACGACACGTCTCGCACCGCCCCGATGTCGCCCGCGGGCGTCGCATAGCGCACGCCGAGCTTCTCGACGTCGAGCAGCGACGCGCCGCTCATCCCGGCGAGACGACCCGCAGCCGCGGGTCAAGGACGAGGCGCAGCCCGTCACCCAAGAGGTTGATGCCGATCACCGTGACGCTCATGGCGATGCCCGGAGCCAGCGCGACCCAGGGCGCCGTTTCGAGATAGGGCCTGGCGTCGCTGATCATCAGCCCCCAATCGGAGCTTGGCGGCTGCGCGCCCATGCCGAGGAAGCTCAGCGCCGCGCCAAGCAGGATGGCGAAAGTGATGCGCAGCCCAGCCTCCACGGCGAGCGGAGGCCAGGCATTCGGCAGGATCTCGCGGAACAGGATATAGGCGGTGCCGTCGCCGCGAGCCCGAGCGGCGTCGACGAACTCCTCCTGCGCGATTTCCATGGTGACGCTGCGCGTCAGCCGGACGATGGCCGGCACATAGATGATGCCGACCGCGGCCATGGCCTTCCACAGGCTCGGAGGCGTCACCGCCAGGATCAAGAGGCCGAGCAGGATCGGCGGGAACGACATCAACACGTCCATGACGCGCATGATCGCCTCGTCCAGCCATCCCCTTGCATATCCCGCAAGAAGCCCGATCGGCACCCCGAGACCAAGGCTGATCGCGGTCGCGCCGATGCCCATCAGCAAAGAGAGCCTTGCTCCCATCAAGGTGCGGCTGAGCACGTCGCGGCCGAAATCATCCGTGCCGAGCCAGTGCGCGAGGCTCGGCGGCTTCAGCCGCGCGAGGATGCTCATCTCGTCATAAGGGTAAGGAGCGAACGCGGGAGCGAGAGCCGCGACGGCAAGGACCGTCGCCGTGAGGGCGAGCCCAAAGAGGAGGGTCGCCGGAATGCGCTGACGTCGCGCCAGGCGCGGCCCGGACGCCGCCGCGCTATCCATAGCGGATCCTCGGATTGAAGAAGGCGTAGAGCAGATCAGCCACGAGGTTCGCGCCGCAGTAGATCGCCGCGATCACCAATATGCTCGCCTGGATCATCGGCAGGTCATGCCGCTCGATCGAGAAGATCAGCGCCCGGCCGAGTCCCGGATAGGCGAAAACCGTCTCGGTTACGACGACGCCGCCGATAAGCCATCCGACGTCGATGGCCAATACGGTGATGGTCGGCAAGAGGGCGTTGCGCAGCGCGTGCCGGAGGATCACCACATGCTCCGGAAGCCCTTTGGCGCGCGCATTGCGCACATATTGGCTCTTCAGCACGCCGAGCATGCTGGATCGCGTCATCCGCGAGACATGGGCGATCAAGGCGAATGCGAGCGTCGCCGACGGCAGTGCCACATGGGCGGCCATCGGCCAGAGACCCGAGCCCGGCTCGGCCGCGCCGCCGGCGGGCAGGAGCTGCAGCCAGCGAGAGATAACGAGGATGAGGACGATGCCCCAGAAGAACTCGGGGACCGAGATGCCGAGG
>JBIOEK010000231.1:0-6390 GCA_044445925.1 Hyphomicrobiales bacterium | reverse complement strand
GAGTCCATCAAGATCATGTGCAGGAACATGGTCATGCCCGGCGCCAGCACGAAATCGTTATTCTCGTAGAACATCGGCGTGTCCATCCAGGACGGCGTGAACTTCGCGCCGAGCGAATAGCCGCAGGCATTGAGGCGATGCGCGCGGAAGCCGTGGCGATCGAGGATGCGGGCATGGGCGGAGAACACCTCGCCCGCGCTGCGGCCGGGCCTCAGCTCGGCTTCGCAGGCGAGAAGCGCTTCGCGCGCCGCCGCGTGATAGGGCGCGTGCAGGGTGCGCGGCTCGCCGACGACATGGGTGCGCATCTGCGCCGCATGGTAATGGCGCCAGACGCCCGCGAATTCGAGCGTCAACTGGTCGTTCGCCTCGAGCTTGCGCCGCCCCGCCTTGTAGCGGCAGAGCAGCGCGTCCTCGCCCGAGCCGATGATGAACTCGTTCGCCGGATAGTCGCCGCCGGCGCGGAAGATGGCATCGTGCATGGCAGCCAGGATGTCGCCTTCCTCGGCGCCAGGACGCAGCAGCGTCACCGCCGCCGCATCCGCCGCGTCCGAAAGCTCGGCTGCCCGCCGCACATAGGCGATCTCCGCGGGCGACTTAACCGCCCTCAGCGCCGGCACGATCGCCGAGGCGTCATCGATCGGCGCCCATCCGTCGAAGGCGCCCTCGAGCCGCTTGCCGTTGCGATGCGTGAGCCCTTGCGTATCGTATTCCGCTCCGATGCGCTTTCCGGCAAGGCCGAGCTCGGCCGCGAGCGCCTTCAGCTCGGATGCGGGATCGGCGTCCTTGGCGTCCTTCCAGATGCGGATATCGGCGATCAGCGAGGTGCGGCGCGCCTGCCGCAGATCGGCCAAGCGCGTCAACAGCGCCATGCGGCCATCGGCAGTGACGAGGAGGCATTGGAAGAAGCAGAAGCCGAAGCTGTCATAGCCGGTGAGCCAATACATGCTCTCCTGCGCGAACAGGAACATGGCATCGAGCCGCTGCGCCTGCATGGCGGTTTGGAGCCGCTTCAGGCGGGCGGCGAATTCGGAGGAGGAGAAATGGAGCGCCATGATGATTTGTTCCTAAATCAGCAGTGGGAATGATCGGCCATACGATTGATCGCGGGCGGCACCTCTCTAACCGCTTCGACCCCATGGAGACAGCCCCCTCCACCGCCACGCTCGATGAAGCCCGGAACATCCAGAGCCAGAGCCGCACATAGGGCGCCGTGCTGCCATCCTGTTCCCATCGACGTGGCAAGACGATACAAGGCGTCCGCGACGCAGTGGTTTCGGGGCGGAAGCGACGCTAGGATGCACGCGCAAACGGTGCGGTTGGTCTGAGAGTGGAGGCGGTTCGAATGTCTCAAGCAGGCGGCGAAGCTTCACGGGGTTCACGCATCGGTCGGCGCCCGGGCGCTAAGGCTGGCGCAGCGCTCATCCTCGTCGCTCTTTGCCTGATGCTTTCGGGATGCGGCAATTGCGGCGGCTGGACCAATCCCTGGTCGAGGGTCGGCGCGCCCCATTCCTGTCAATCCGACCACCCTTCAGAAGGGGCGATCTTGGCGCCCTTGGGCGAATGAGGCGTTGACCGGGGCGGATCGGGTGTGCGACTGCGTCGCTCCCTTACTCCCATGGAGCCGCCAAGATGTCCGATGCCGTCGCCCCCGATCTGCTCAAATCCTTCGTCGAGCGCATCGAGCGACTGGAGGAAGAGAAGGCCTCGATCTCCGGTGACGTGAAGGAGGTCTATGCGGAGGCCAAGTCGCAAGGGTTCGATACCAAGGTCCTGCGCAAGGTCGTGGCGTTGCGCAAGCGCGATGCGGCGGAGCGGCGCGAGGAGCAGGAGATCCTCGATCTCTATCTCCAGGCGCTAGGCATGAACGGCTGAAAGTCCCTCCATGAAGCTCACGCTTTCCTGGCTGAAGGATCATCTGGACACCAAGGCATCGCTCGACGAGATCGTGACGACCTTGACGCGCATCGGCCTCGAGGTCGAGGTGGTCGAGGATAAGGTGAAGGCGCTCGCGGCCTTCACCATCGCGCGGGTCATCGAGGCAAAGCCGCATCCGAACGCTGACCGGCTGCGCGTCTGCCTGGTCGATACCGGTTCCGGCACACCCGTGCAGGTCGTCTGCGGCGCCCCCAATGCGCGCACCGGCATGATGGGGGTGTTCTCCCCGCCCGGGAGCTACATCCCGGGCAAGAAGATCACGCTCGGCAAGGGCATCATTCGCGGCGTCGAATCGAACGGCATGCTGGTATCGGAGGCCGAGCTCGAAATCTCCGACGACCATGACGGCATCATCGACCTGCCGGCGCAGGCGCCGCTCGGCGCGTCCTTCGCCGCCTATGCGGGGCTCGACGATCCGGTCATCGAGATCAACCTGACGCCGAACCGCCCGGACGGCGCCTCGATCCACGGCATCGCACGCGATCTCGCGGCGGCCGGCATCGGTACGCTCAAGGACGCGCCGATCCCGCCGGTGACGGGAGAGTTTCCCTGCCCGGTCGCGGTGAAGCTTCTTTTCGCGCCGCAAGATACGAAGCTCTGCCCGGCTTTCGGGCTTCGCCTGGTGCGCGGCGTCAAGAACGGCTCCTCCCCCGCCTATATGCAGCGCCGCCTCAAGGCGATCGGCCTGCGCCCGATCAATGCGCTCGTCGATATCACGAACTACATGACCTATGACCGGGGGCGGCCACTGCATGTCTTCGACGCCGCAAAGGTCCACGGAGCGCTCAGCGTGCGCCATGCCAGAACCGACGAGAAGCTCGTCGCGCTCGACGGCAAGACCTATGAGTTCGACGAAACCGTGGTGGTGATCGCCGACGAGCGGGGCGTCGAGTCGATCGGCGGCATCATGGGCGGGGAAGCCTCGGGCTGCGATGAGGGCACGACCGAAGTGCTCATCGAATCAGCGCTCTGGGACCCGCTCAATATCGCCGAGACCGGCCGCAAGCTCGGCATCAACAGCGATGCGCGCTATCGCTTCGAGCGCGGCGTCGACCCGGCCTTCTGCCTGCCGGGCCTCGAGCTCGCGACGCGGCTCGTCATCGACATCTGCGGAGGCCAAGCCTCGGAGGCGACGCTCGCCGGCGCGATCCCCGATCATCGCCGCGTCATCGACTTCCCCTTGAGCGAGACGCGGCGGCTCACCGGCCTCGACATCGACGATATCGCGGCGCTCACCACCTTGACCCGACTCGGCTTCGAGTTCCACTCGCAGGACCGCAAGGCCAAGGTCACGCCACCCTCCTGGCGCCCGGATATCGAGGGCAAGGCGGACCTCGTCGAGGAGATCACCCGCATCCAAGGCCTCGACCGCGTGCCTTCGACGCCCTTCGCGCGCGAGGAGGCGAGGGTGCTCGAGCCGGTGCTGACGCTGGCGCAGAAGCGCTTGAGCCTCTCGCGCCGCGCGCTCGCGGCGCGCGGCATAGTGGAGGCCGTCACCTGGTCCTTCATCGGCAAAGGCGAGGCCGAGCATTTCGGCGGCGGCAAGCCTGAGCTCGCGCTTGCCAATCCGATCGCCGCCGATCTCTCCGATATGCGCCCCTCGCTGCTGCCGGGGCTGCTCAAGGCCGCGCAGCGCAACGCCGACAGAGGCCGCGGCGACGTCGCCCTGTTCGAGGTCGGCCAGGTCTTCCACTCCGACGAGCCGCAGGGGCAGACGATGCGCGCCAGCGGCATCAGGCGCGGCCTCGCGGGCAGCGCCGGGGTCGGCCGGCATTGGTCGGGCGGCGCGGCCGTGGACGCCTTCGACGCCAAGTCCGACGCCTTTGCCTTGCTCGAGGCCCTCGCCATTCCGCTTGGCGGCGTGCAGGTGGTGCCGGGGGGCCCGGGCTATTTCCATCCGGGACGCTCCGCCAAGCTGCAATTCGGGCAAAAGATCTTGCTCGGCGCCTTCGGCGAGCTGCACCCTAAGACGCTCGAATTCCTCGATGTGAGGGGCCCGGCGAGCGGCTTCGAGATCAATCTCGACCTGCTGCCGGCGCCCAAGGCGAAGCCGACGCGCATGAAGCAAAAGCTTTCGCTCTCCGACTTCCAGCCGGTGCGGCGCGACTTCGCCTTCGTGGTCGACAAGGGGGTCGCGGCCGGCGACATCGTCAAGACGGCGCAAAACGCCGACCGCTCGCTGATCGCCGACGTGGTCGTCTTCGATGTCTATGAGGGGGCGGGTCTCGAGCCTGAGAAGAAATCGGTTGCGGTCGAGGTCACCTTGCAGCCGCTCGAGAGGACGCTCACCGATGCCGAGATCGAGGCTGTCGCGCGCAAGATCGTCGCCGAGGTGTCGCGCCGCCATGGGGCGGCGCTGAGGGGGTAGTGCCGTGGGTTGCCGGCTTGGCACGGTGGCGATCCGGGGCCGCCGACGCCGCATCGTTAGCTAGCCCCCCATGACCGATGACGGCTTCCACATACGGGCGATGACGTCCGGCGAGATTGCGCTCGCGGTCGACTGGGCGGCAGCGGAAGGCTGGAATCCCGGAATCGCCGATGCAGCCTGCTTCGCGACTGTCGATAGCGAAGGCTTTCTAATCGGCGAGCTCGACGGCGCCGCGGCGGCAACCATTTCGGTCATCAACTACGATGACCATTTCTCTTTTCTCGGCTTCTACATCGTGCGTCCGGACTTGCGCGGGCGCGGATATGGCTGGCGCATCTGGCAGGCAGGCATGGCGCATGCCGGCTCGCGCACCGTCGGGCTGGATGGTGTCGTGGCGCAGCAGGGCAACTATCGGAAATCGGGATTTGTCCTCGCCCATCGCAACATACGCTATGGCGGCACGATTTCCGCGGCGGCAGCGCCCGACACTGTGCCGCTTGCTGATGTGCCCTTCGAAGCAGTCGAGGCCGACGACGCCAGCGTGTTTCCGGCGTCGCGCGCAGCCTTCCTGCGCGCCTGGATCGAGGCGCAAGGCCATGTGGGACGCGCCATTCTCCGCGACGGGCGGCTCAGCGCCTGGGGCGTGATCCGCCCTTGCCGCACGGGCTTCAAGATCGGGCCGCTCGTCGCCGACGACGGCGCCGGCGCCGATGGCATTCTCAAGGCGCTGGTGGCGGCGATCGGGGGCGGCGAGCTCTATCTCGACGTTCCCGAACCCAATGCCGAGGCAGTCGCGCTCGCTCGGGCGAACGGCCTTGCACCGGTCTTCGAGACCGCGCGAATGTACACGGGGCCGATCCGCCCGGCGCAGCTCGGACGGGTGTTCGGCGTCACGACCTTCGAGCTCGGCTGAGGGGCGCAAGCGGGTCTCAAAGGATCGTGCCTACCGGCGTTCGCGGACCGCAAGGGCCGGACGGCCGGCGCGCCTGGTGGCGGCCCATTCGGTCGAAGAGTCGTCGAATTTGCCATTGCCGTTGGCAACGACGGCAACCGGCCTTATATCCCGCTCGGCCAATATCTCTTGCCCGTCGCCTTCAAGAAATACGTCACGGGAACGCTCACCGGCTTCCCGGTCTTCTGGAACGTGAAGAAGGAGGCTTGAGCTTCCCGCATCGTTTCAGGCGAGGCGGCGACGAAATCGGTCACAGTTTCGAGAGAAGCGAGCGGGCGGGCCGCTCGCTTCTCTCCTTGTGGGAAGGGTAAGAGGGCGGTGACGCTGACCGATCCACGGAAGAAATCCGGATGCGTTTCCTGATCGCCCAGTTCTCGCATGAGACGAACACCTTCTCGCCGGTGCCGACGCCGCTTTCGCGCTTCTGCCGCGACGGCGACGAGCCGCTGTCGGGCGAAGCCGCGATTGCCCATTATCGCGTCACCGGCACCTGCATGGGCGGCTTCCTCGATGTGGCGGCGAGCATTGATGCCGAGATCGTCGTGCCGATCGCGGCGAACGCTCCGCCGAGCGGGCCTGTCGGGCGCGATGCCTATGAGCATTGCGCCAAGGCGATCACCGATGCCGTCGCCAAGGGCGGTTTCGACGGGCTGATGCTCGACCTCCATGGGGCGATGGTCGCCGAGCACGTCGAGGATGGCGAAGGCGAGTTGCTGCGCCGCATCCGCGCGATCGATAATAAGACGCCGCTCGCGCTCGCGCTCGACATGCACGCCAATATCTATGACGACATCGTCAGGCTCTCGACCATCGTCTCGGGCTATCATCTCTACCCGCATACCGACATGGCCGAGACGGCGCGACGCGCCGGCACTCTTCTCGTCAAGGCGATTCGAGGCGAGATCCGCCCGACGATGGCATGGGCCAATGTGCCGGTGCTGCCGCATGTGATGGCCGAAGGGACCCACCAGGCGCCCAACAAGGATTTGCATGAAATGGCGGCCGGATGGGAAAGGACGGGGGCTGCCCTGTCCGCGAGCTTGTTTGTCGGCTTCTCCCACGCGGATATCCGCGAAGCGGGCTTGAGTGCCGTCGTGGTGACGGATGGCGACCCCGTGGGCGCGCGGCGCGCTCG
>JBIOEK010000230.1:0-6456 GCA_044445925.1 Hyphomicrobiales bacterium | reverse complement strand
TGGTGGCCCATGCGTATCGTCTCTTCGGCCTTTGAAAAATTCCGCTTCATTCCTTAAGGGGATGTCCTTACGTAGGATTGCGTAGCTTCATGTCAGAACTTCACCTGGGTGCGGACGCCGAGAATGGTTTCGTCCTTGAGGAGGAGGCCTGCCCGCGAGCCCTGGGTCGCAAGAATTCGTTTTTTCGGTTTGTAATCTCTTTTTGGTTCGACATACTCTTCAAGGAGCGACGGCGTCCCCAAGCGCGCAAGCTGCCGGAAATGGGGCGGAGGGAGTGAAATCATTGCCTTCGGCAAAGCGCACGGCTCCATTCGATATCATGATCATCGGTGGCGGCATCAACGGCTGCGGCGTCGCCCGCGACGCGGCGGGCCGCGGCTGGTCGGTATTCCTTTGCGAGAAAAGCGATCTCGCATCCGCGACTTCGAGCTCGTCCACGAAGCTCATTCACGGCGGCTTGCGCTATCTGGAGTATTTCGAATTCCGTCTGGTGCGCGAAGCCTTGATCGAGCGCGAGGTCTTGTGGGGAATTGCGCCTCACATCATCTGGCCGCTGCGATTTGTGCTGCCGCACCACAAGGGGCTGCGTCCGGCTTGGCTGTTGCGTATCGGCCTGTTTCTCTACGATCACATCGGCGGCCGTCGCCGCCTGCCCTCGACCCGCACGCTCGATCTTTCGCATCATCCGGCCGGCGAGGCGCTCAAGCCCGAATATGTGCGGGGCTTCGAATATTCGGATTGCTGGGCCGAGGATGCGCGCCTGGTCGTGCTGAATGCGCGCGACGCCGCCGATAAGGGGGCGGTCATCTCGCCGCACACTCGCTGTCTCGGCGGCAGGCGCGAGGGCGATGTCTGGGCCCTGACCCTTCAGGACGAGCGCACGGGAGAGCGCAGCGAGGTTACGGGCCGCACGCTCGTGAACGCAGCTGGGCCTTGGGTAGGCGAGGTGCTCGGCTCGGTATTGCACTTGAGCCTGCCGGCTGCGGTGCGGCTGGTCAAAGGCAGCCATATCGTCGTGCCGCGGCTCTACGCGCATGATCGTTGCTATATCTTTCAAAACTCGGATCGGCGGATATTCTTCGCGATTCCCTTCGAGCGCGATTTCACGCTGATCGGCACGACGGACCTGGACTACCAGGGCGATCCGAGCGCCGTGCAGGCCTCGGCCGACGAGATCGACTATTTGTGCCGAGCGGCGAGCGAATACTTCCGTGCGGCGCTTGCGCCGGGCATGGTCGTCTGGTCCTATTCGGGCGTGCGGCCGCTCTATGATGACGGAGCATCGGAAGCTCGTGCGGCGACGCGCGACTATGTGCTGAAGCTCGACGCGCCGGCCGGACAGCCGGCGCTGCTGAACATCTTCGGCGGCAAGATCACCACCTATCGGCGCCTCGCCGAGGCGGGCTTGGCGATGTTGGCGCGCCATCTGCCGGCGCCGAGCCGGGCCGCCGGCTGGACCGGCCGCGAGCCCCTTCCGGGCGGGGATTTCCCGGTGGACGGGTTCGAGGCGCGGCTCGGCGCGACGCGCGACCGCTTCCCGTTTCTGGCCGAGGCGACGCTGCGCCGTCTGCTGCGCGCCTATGGAAGCTGCGTCGAGGATCTGTTGCAAGGCGCGAGATCGGCCGCCGATCTCGGCCGCGTATTCGGCGCCGATCTGACCGAGGCGGAGGTCCGCTACCTCGCCCGCTGGGAATGGGCGATGACCGCCGAGGACGTGGTGTGGCGCCGCAGCAAGCTGGGCCTGCGGCTTTCGGCGCCTGAGATCGCCGATCTGGACGCATATATGCGGACGCTGCCTGCGTCGCGGCAGGCGGCAGAGCGACGAGTGGAGGGACCGGAGCCGTGAATTTTGATCGCCCATGTCGCGACCCGTTACGCCTCACCCTCCCCGCTCGCTTTCCCCAAGCCGCGGCGCTCCTGCGCGTATCGGACGAGCGCGGCGAAGCGATAGATGCCGTGCACGAACTTGCCATAGGGCATGGTGAGGAAGAGCGCGAGCACGACGCCGAGATGCAGCGCCAGGAGCGGCCCCATCGCCGGGCTGTCGCGCCAAGCAAGAAGGGCAAGGCCCGTCAGGCTCGTCATGAACAGCGTGGCGATGAAGGCCGCATCCATGCCGAAGCGCTCGGCGTCCGCCAGCACGGGATCGCGCTTCCATTTGGCGACGAGAAGGCCGGCGGGCCCGATCAGCAATCCGATGCCGCCGATCGTCCCCAGCAGGACCGGGAGATCGTACCAGGGGTAAGGCGCCTCGCGTCCCAAGAGGTAATGCTCGAGCGTGGCGACGCAAGTGGCGGCGAAGCAGAGCAGGAAACCGTAGAAGGCGAGATGGTGATAGAGCGCGCGCCGATCGGTCGGGCGGTCCTCCTCGTTCATGCAGCCGACGCCGCCCCCCTCGAGATAGCGCAGCCGGCAGACATCCTCGAGCGCCTGCCAAAGCGAGCCTGCCGCGAGCCGCATCGGTGTCGCCGAGCCGGTGTCGCGCCAGAAGCCGCCCACGCTTTTCGCGAGGGCGAGGACCGCGTAGAGAAAGGCCGCGCCGAACAGCAGCGCCATGGCGCCATGCGGCATCAGCTCGTAGAAGGCGCCTTGTCCCTGATGCCGGCCGAACAGGGCTGCCGGGTCATTCGCGGCGGAAAAGCCCAGCACGAAGAGCGCGACGCCGAGAACCGAGACGATGCCGACTTTAAGCCCGTTGCGCGTGTACATGCCCGAAAGCGCTTGCGGCCAGGCATGGGTCTCATAGGATTTCGCCCGCAGCTTCGCCAAGGTCCTGGGAACATCGACGTCGAACTCATGGGGCGGCGCGAACTGGCAGTCGTCATAGCAGGCACCACAATTATGGCAGAGATTCGCCAGATAGTTGAGATCGGCGTCCGCGAAAGCACGGCGCATCTCCATCGCCGGAAAGACGGCGCACAGCCCCTCGCAATAGCGGCAGGAATTGCAGACGGTCATGAGGCGAGCAGCCTCCGCGAGATCCTCGCTCGCATGCGTTTCGTCAGTTGCGGGCATGGGCCGCGGCCTCCCGCCCGGCGATGCGGCCGAAGACGCTTCCGATGGTCATGCCGATGCCGGCCGCATAGCCGCGCCCGAGCACATTTCCGGCCATGATCTCGCCTGCCGCGAACATGTTGGCGGCGCTTTTGCCGTCCCGCATCAGCATGCGGGCTTCCTGGTTCACGCGCGTGCCGAGATAGGTGAAGGTGATGCCGGGGCGTACCGGATAGGCGTAGAAGGGAGGCTTCTCGATCCGGCGCGCCCAATGGCTCTTCGGCGGCGTCAGCCCCTCGGTGCGGCAATCGTCGAGGATGGTGTGGTCGAAGCTGCCGGGGCGAACCGCCTGGTTGAAGGCCGAGAGCGTTGATTCGAAGGTGTCGGGATCGAGCTCGAGCCTTTGGGCGAGCTCGCGCGGCGTCTCGCCCGTGAGGGGCGGATAGAGAGACGGCATGAACAGGTTCAGCGAGGCGACGTCGAAGACGATATAGGCGATCTGGCCAGGCTGGCCGGCGACCAGGCGTCCCCAGATCGCGTAGCGCTTGGGCCAGATATCCTCGCCTTCGTCGTAGAAGCGCTCGGCCTTGTTGTTCACCACGATGCCGAAGACGACGCAGTCGAGCCTGGTGATGATGCCGCCGTCGAATCTGGGCGCGCGCGCATCGATCGCGACCGCGTGGCACTGCGTCGGGTCGCCCACCTCCTGCACCCCCTTGGCGAGGAGCGCCTTGAGCAGCGAGCCGCGATTATAGGGCGTTCCGCGGATCAGGAAATTATCCGCCGCCTCGCCCCAATATTGCTTCAGCCATTCGATATTGGCTTCGAAGCCGCCGGCCGCGGCGACGAAGGCGCTTGCCTCAACCTCGATCCGTTGCGCGCCACGCGCCACGCTCGCCGACGAGAACACGCCGTTCTCGATCTCGAGGTCGACGACCTCGCAATCATAGGCGATCTCGACGCCGAGCCTCTCGGCCGTCCTGTAGAGTGCGTTCAGCATCGCCCGGCCGCCGCCCAGGAAGAAGGAGTTGGTGCGGCCGAGGCCGAGCGTCCCGCCGAGCGAAGGCTGCCAGCGCACCCCCTGCTCGACGATCCAATCGAGCATGTCCTTCGATTCATGGATCATGTGGCGCGCCAGCTTCGCGTCCGTATGGCCGCCGGTCACGCGCAGGAGATCGTCGAGGTACTCCTCCTCGCTATAGGGACCGGTGAGGATTTCGGTCGCCGCGTCATGGGCGCAACGCATGTTGCGCGTATGGCGGGTGTTGCCGCCCCGGTAGAACTTGGGAGCCGCCTCGAGCACGAGGACATGGGCGCCGAGGCGCCGCGCCGCGATGGCTGCGCATAGCGCCGCATTTCCGCCGCCTGCCACCAGCACATCGAATTTCCTGGTCAGGTCCACGGCGCCCAGAACCACCATCCTGCATTATTGCATGCGATAGTATACAAGCGCGGGAGCGTCAAGCTATGCTTATTTGAGGCTGCAACGGCGCAACACGAGCGAGAGGGCCTTCGAGCCGATGTCGGATGAGGTCGTGATGAAGCTCTACGGGCGGGAAGCCGGGCTGCCTCTCGGCGAGGCGGTGTTCCGCTCGCTTCGCCAGGCCTTGCGCTCAGGCATTTATCGGCCGGGCGATCGTCTGCGCGAGCTGGAAGTGGCGCAGCGCCTGAAGGTCAGCCGCACCCCGGTGCGCGAGGCCTTGGGTCGGCTCGCTATGCAAGGGCTCGTCGAGCCGGCGGGCGGCAGGGGCCTGATCGTGCGCAGCCTGTCGATCGCGGAGGTGCTCGAGCTCTACGCCATGCGCGAGCTCCTGGAAGGGGCGGCGGCGCGGCTTGCGGCCCAGCATGCCTCGCGCCCGGAAATCGATGCGCTGACGGATCTCGAGGCGGAGTTCGAGAAGCGTTCATCCGACGCGCCCGAGATGGCGAGGCTCAACTTCCTGCTGCACGAGACCGTCACGCGCGCCGCCCGCAACCGCTATCTCGACGCAGCCTTGCAGGAGCTGCAGGACGGCATCGCGCTCCTGGGCGCGACGACCTTCAGCGTCGCTGGCCGCCCCAGCGGCGCGGCGCGGGAGCATAACGAGATCATCGCCGCGATCGCCGCCCGCGATCCCGACAAGGCCGAGCAATCGGCGCGCGCCCATATCCGCGAAGCGCTGCGCTTCCGCTTGAAGCTGCTGCAGCAATAGCGGGCCGACGGCGGCGCCTCCTTGTTCGGGCAATAAGGGCCTCGACTGCGTCATTGCGAGAAGGCGCAACCCACCAAGCGCGTCATTGCTGGCGGGCCTCGATGCTCAGGCCCAAAACTTCGACAGCTTTCTCAAGCGGCCAAACGCCTGGGCCGCGGACGCGATCAACTCCGGCTCTCGCCGGCGGCGAGCCTCGCCAGCCTCCCTCATCCTGGAAAGGCCACTCCCTGGCTCATTGTCGGATGTCTGGACGTCATTCGCCAAGCGCCCGACCAGAGTGTCCCCGGTCTCGATGTCATTCAGTTCGCCAAGAAACGTTTGCAGTTGCTCGAGCGTCGTGAGGAATGGCTTTCTCCGTTTTCGCTCGGCCTTATCGTCGAAAAGCCCCGAGAAGAACTCGCAGGCATAACGAAGCTTCTCGGCTTTGATGCGCAGCGAGTGCCGCTGATCGGAGGTCAGCCCCTCGAAGCCTTTCCCCGCTTTCTTCACTTTTTGCCAGCGGCGTCGCAGCAGAGCTTTGGCTGTCTTCTCCAATGGGCGCGCCGCATTGTCGCCGCCGCGCCATGCTCCGCATTCGATCCACGCGACGAACTGGAGCATATGGACGATGAAATCCGTCGATCCCAACGTCTGGAGCACAGCGTCATAGGCAGTTTCCCGCGCGGCTTCGACGTTAGGCATCAACCCAGGCTGACCCGCCTCCCCTGCCTCGGACAAGTGCGCGAGAAAGACATCGAGATTGCGGGCGTCGCCGAGCCGGCTGGAAAAGCCGCGCAACCAACCTGCGTGCGACGCGCTCTCGCCATCCGCAACGATACCCTGGAACAACGACATCGCGCTGCGCAGGCGACGAATTGCCACTCGCGCCTGATGAAGTGGTTCCGAGGCCCGGGTATCGGTAAGAAAAGGTTCGTTGAGCCGGAAATGGCGTAAGCAGGCGTGTGCGATAGCGCCAAATGCATCCCCTGCCCTCGCTTCCTTCCAGAGCTTCAGCGGCTCCGCCGTGAGGGACTGCATCGCTTCCCCGCGTGCGAGAAGATACCCACGTTCCGATTTCGACTGCACGGCGATGCGCAGCGGTTGCTGCTCCACCAACAAACGGGCAAGCGTGAAAAGATCGCGGCGGGCGCCATGCTTCAGTTCCAACTCGACTTCTGCAATGGCTTGCACCGCACCCGGGGCCGCGACCTGACCCACATCAACGGCGAGCTCGATCTCGGAGGTGCTTGTAAAGAACCTCCACGTCGTGCGCTCGATATCCGTCACGAAC
>JBIOEK010000229.1:0-6521 GCA_044445925.1 Hyphomicrobiales bacterium | reverse complement strand
GGTCCTGTTCCTCGCGCACGATCTGCGAGATCTTGCTCAACACCCGATGACCGAAGGGCAGCCAGGCATAGATGCCTGCGCTCTCCTGGCGAACGAGACCGGCGCGCAGCATCAAGCGGTGCGAGACGATCTCGGCATCCTTGGGGGTCTCGCGCAAGATCGGCAGAAGATAACGGGAAAGACGCATGGGTGGCCTGACGGGAATGGGAAGTCTTACGGGAATCGACGCGCAGCCGCAGAGCGCGCCCGCCTCACAAAGCCCAAGCGCTCCCCAAACACAAGCCGGGCGCATTGCGGCGCCGAAAAGGCGAGCCCGCACCCTCCACGAGATCGTTCTCCCACGGGCGTCTCAGGGTTGCGAAAAAATTTTGGGAAGGGCTTGCGACCGCGTGACAAGCGTGCAACTGGGTGCTATGCATTAATGCAGTCTGGCTATGCGTTGAGCAGGCCAGCGGCCCGAGCCTTGGGAGGAACGCCGCCCCTTTCCTGATGCGAAAGCCGGGATCGGCGAACAAAAAATACCCTGAAAGCAGAGCCGAGGCTCTGCTTTTCTTTTCTGGGAGCCCCCCTTCCCGCAGGCCGCAATTGCATCGATCATTTGATCGAGAAGAGCCTCAGGGGAAAGCTCAGATCGGCGGGCTGGACGACGCTCACATTGTCTTTGACGCCCCATAGGATCTCGAGCTGGTGGATCGGGAAATAGGCCGCCTGCTCCTTGACGAGCGTCAGGGCCTGCTTGATCAGGTCCCGTCTTTCGTCGGCGTTCCTGTCGGACTGAATCCTGGCGATGAGCTCATCGACCTTCGGATCGGAAAAGCCGCCGATGTTGAAGATGCCGCGTCCGGTCGCGGCGTCCCGCGTCGCGACGATCGAGGCCAGGAAGATATGCGCGTCATAGGTGAAGGGCGAATAGCCTACGAGAACGAGGCTCGTATTGTAGCCTGGCGGGTTGATCTGCTGGGCCCACTTGCCCGTCGTCTGGGCCCTCGTCTCCGCCTTGATGCCGATGCGGCTGAGAAAGCCCGCGATGGCCACGCAAGTCGCCTCGTCGTTCATGAAGCGATCATTGGTGCAGTCGAGCGTGACTGAAAACCCGTTCGGATATCCGGCATCGGCCATCAGGGCCTTGGCCTTGTCGATATCGGGCGCCACGGGCTTGCCGAGCTCCGGAGAGTAGCCGTTGACCTCCTTGGCGATCAGCGTGCCGGTCGGAATGGAATAGCCGCGCATGACCTTCGACTTGATCGCCTCGACATCGATGGCGAGCTGCATGGCCTGACGGACACGTTTGTCCTTGAAGGGATTTTTTCCCTTCACGTCGCTATACAGCAACTCGTCGCGGGCCATGTCGGGTTGAAAGTAGATAAGGCGTAGGTCGGGGCCGGCCACTACCTTCAATCCCTTGGTCGTCTCGATGCGCGGCGTATCCTGCGGCGGCAAGGAATCGATCATGTCGACCTCGCCGGAAATAAGGGCCGAGACGCGGGTCGATGCATTGGGAATGACGAAGAACGTCGCCTTGTCGATATTGCCCTTTGGCTTGTCCCACCAGTCGGGGTTGCTCTCGAACACGATCTTCAAGCCCGGATCTCGCGATGCGATCTTGTAGGGGCCGGTGCCGTTGGTGGCGCGGTTGGCGAAGGTCTCCGTCTTGTTGTCGGCGCTTCCGGGCTGGACCGCACCGTTCTTCTCGGCCCAGTCGCGCTCCATGATGTACCAATTGGTGATCTCCATCGGCACGATCGGGTCGATGCCCTTGGTCCTGATCTCGACCGTGTAGTCGTCGATCGCCTTCGCGCTATCGAGGGTCGCTAGGCTCACCTTCACGCCACCGGCCTTGGCGCGCTCGAACGAGAACACGACATCTTTCGCCGTAAAGGCCCCGCCATCCTGGAACCGCACCCCCTGGCGCAGATCGAACCGCCAAGTCGTGTCGTCGACCTGCTTCCAGGATGTCGCGAGCGCAGGCTCGAGCGACAAGTCGCCGCCACGCCGGACCAGCGGCTCGTAGACATTGCTCAGGATCGCGAAGATGAAGGTGTTGGCCTGCGCATGGGGATCGAGCGTGAAGGCATCGAGCGGCCCGGCGAACTTGAACTCGGCGGCCGATATCGGGTTCGCGACGAGCGCGCCGAGCGCGAGGCCCGCCGCTAGGCGAAGCATTCGCAAGTGAGGATAACCGCGAGGATAACAGCGAGAATAACCGCCCATGGGCCGGACCTTTGCTGATCGAGGTTGACGAAAGACGCGCCGCTGACTCTATGCCCTCTGATCCCAATGACGCAGCATCGTCAGTTCTTCAAGGTATCGGCCTGCACGACCTCGACCATCTGGCCGAGCACCTTGCCGCCTGCGTCCCTCACGGCCATCTTGACCGCCGCGACCACGCCGGCACCACCCGAATCCGCTGCGAAGCCCGAGAGATCGGTGAGCACGCCGATCTTCACCGGCGTCTCGTCGGCTCGCGCGGAAGGATAGGCCGCAAGGAGGAGCGCAGCGGCGAAGCCAAGCTCCGCCGCCCATCGAGTTCGCATCAGGTCCTCTCCGTCACCCAGCTCGGCTCAGCGCTGAGTAGCAGGGAAGTGGCCGGGTTGGAATGGTGGGGTCCCGTCCGGCGGCCGTTATGGCCCGCTTGCGACCGCGCCGCGCCGCGTCCTCAATTGCCGCTGATGTCCTTGGCGGCGCGTGCCAGGATCTCGGCGATGCGGCGCTGCTCTTCGGGAGAGGCATCGCGCTTGTCGTCGAGCGCCGAGCGCAGCAGGCGGCGGGCAGCGAGCATCTCGGGGGAGCGCCACTCCTCGCCCGAGAAAGCGCGGCGCACGCGCTCCATCTTCTGCCCTACACGCTCGATCTGCGAGAGGATGGCGTCCGCGATATCCTTGCGTTCTTGCAGGAAGGCCAATCCCGCCTCGGTCGGGCTGTAGAGCTTGCGCGAGGCGTCGACCGCGACCGTGGCATAGCCGATCTCCTCGAGATAGGTGAGCGCCGGGTAGATGACGCCCGGGCTCGGCGTGTAGAAGCCGTTCGAGCGCTCCTCCAGCGCCTTGATGATCTCGTAGCCATGGCTTGGCTTCTCGGCAATCAGCGCCAGGATGATGAGCTGCAGATCGCTGCCGGAGAGCTTGCGCCCGGTACGGAAACCGCGTCCGCCCATCTCCCCCGCATCGGCGAAACCGCCGGCGAAACGCCCGAAGCCGTGCCGGCCCTGATGGCGCGGCCCGCACTCGGCGCGGTAGCTCCATTCGCGGAAAAAACGATGATACATGCGACATTCTTTCCATTCACTTGATGCATCGTAAGATATATATCGTAAGACTCATATCGTAAGATGCATCTAGCGCCAGTAAACCTCGCCGTCAAGCGTGGCCGACCGCGATTCCCACCTGTCACTCAAGCGACACATGTGCCGGTTACCAAAGGACAATCGGCGTCGGTCCCTTGGCTTCCCCGCTCTTTTGCGACGCTGCGGCCTTCTGACGCATTCGGCCCAGGCGAGCTAATCCTTCCGCGCTTGCAATTGCTCGAGCTTTGGTCCAGCGCAGACGCCGGCAACCGGTCGCGTGCGGCCAGCAAGATGGGTATCGTCCATGAGGCCCTTGTCGAAAGAGGCCGGTTTGTCTGGATATCGCGCGACAGGCGCGGTCGAGCGACGCGGATTCTTCCCCAACCAATACGATGTCGCGGCGATCGCGCTGATCCTCGCGGGGCTGGTGCTTGTCGTTGCCGGCGGCCGGCAGATGACGGCGCCGATGACGGCCCTCGACATCGCGCCCATCTCGCTCGATCCGTGGAACCTGCCTGCCTATGCCTTGCGCACAACGTTGCGCATGTTCGCCGCCGTCATCGCTTCGTTGATCTTCACCTTCATCTTCGCAACGCTCGCCGCGAAGAACCGCAAGGCCGAGATCGTCATCATCCCGGCGCTCGACATTCTCCAGTCGATCCCCGTGCTCGGCTTCCTCACCTTCACGGTGACCTTCTTCCTCGGGCTATTCCCGGCGAGCCAGCTCGGGGCCGAGCTCGCGGTGATCTTCGCGATCTTCGACGCGCAAGTCTGGAACATGGCGTTCAGCTTCTACCAATCGCTGCGCTCCGTGCCGCACGATCTGGAAGACGTGACTTCTTCGCTGCGGATGTCGGGTTGGCAGCGCTTCTGGCGTCTCGAAGTGCCCTTCGCCACGCCGGGCCTCGTCTGGAACACCATGATGTCCATGTCGGGCGCCTGGTTCTTCATCGTCGCCTCGGAAGCGATCTCGGTCGGCGACACGACGATCAAGCTGCCGGGCATCGGTGCCTATCTGTCACTCGCCATCGACCAGGCGGATATCCACGGCGTGCTGTTCGCGGTCGCGGCCATGGCCATCGTCATCCTCCTCTACGACCAATTCATCTTCCGTCCGATCGTCGCCTGGGCCGACAAGTTCCGGGTCGAGACGACGGCGAGCCAGGCCCGGCCGAAATCCTGGCTCTACGACCTGGCGCGTCGCACGCGTCTCGTTCACAGCGTGACATCGCCCTTGAGCGACGCGCTGAGCGCCATGTCGATGTTGCGCTTTCCGAGCCTATCGCCGCTGACGGCACGCTTGGGATCGCGCGGCTCAGCGGCTTCGCAGGTGCCGCGAGCCTGGCTCGGCAAGACGCTCGACCTCGTCTGGATCGCGATCGTGCTTGCGGGCGCTGCCTGGGGGTTTTGGACCATCTACCGCTATGTCAGCACGACGCTTTCGCCCTCCGACTTGCTCTCGGCGCTTGGCCTTGCTTGCCTCACGCTCCTGCGCGTCCTGTCGCTCATCGCACTGTCGTCGCTGATCTGGGTGCCGATCGGCGTCTGGATCGGGCTGCGTCCCGCCTGGACCGAACGCATCCAGCCGCTGGCGCAGTTCCTCGCGGCCTTCCCGGCGAATGTGCTCTACCCGATCGCCGTGATCGGGATCGTGCGCTTCGATCTCAATCCCGACATCTGGCTGACCTTTCTCATCATGCTCGGGGCGCAATGGTATATTCTCTTCAATGTCATCGCGGGAGCGAGCGTCTTCCCGAACGATCTCAAGGAGGTGGCTTCGGTGATGGGGCTGCGCTCCTGGTCCTGGTGGCGCAGGGTCATCCTTCCGGGCGTCTTTCCCTATTACGTGACCGGCGCATTGACCGCTTCGGGCGGTGCCTGGAATGCGAGCGTCGTCGCCGAGATCGTCAAATGGGGCGACACGACGCTGAAGGCCAAGGGCATCGGCGCCTATATCGCCCAGGCGACCACGGATGGAGACTATCCGCGCGTGGTGCTCGGGATCGCGGCAATGTCCGTGTTCGTCATCGTCTTCAACCGGCTCGTCTGGCGCAAGCTCTACGCCTTCGCGGCGGAGCGCACCCGGCTCGATTGATCTTCGCTTCCAAGTTCCCAGGGACAATGACCGCAAGATGCCCGCGCACTCCCGCAAAGAGGTTTCGCCATGCTGATGAACCCCCAAACCGCGACCCGCGCCCCGCTCATCGAGGTCAAGGGACTGCGCCACCTCTACCACAAGGGCTCGACCCCCGACCTTATCGTCCTCGACGGGGTCGAGATGACCTTGTGTTCGGGCGAGATCGTCGGCCTCCTCGGACGCTCGGGCTCCGGCAAGTCGACGCTGCTGCGCACGATCGCCGGCCTCTTGAAGCCGACCGGCGGCAGCATCACCTTCGGAGGCGCCCCGGTCGTCGGCTGCTCCGAAGGCGTCGCCATGGTGTTTCAGTCATTCGCGCTGTTTCCCTGGCTCACCGTGCTCGAGAATGTCGAGATCGGGCTCGAGGCGCGCGGCGTGCCCGCGGCCGATCGGCACAAGAGCGCGCTTGCCGCCATCGACCTCATCGGCCTCGACGGCTTCGAGACCGCCTATCCGAAGGAGCTGTCGGGCGGCATGCGGCAACGGGTCGGCCTGGCGCGGGCCCTCGTCGTGCATCCGCAGGTGCTGCTGATGGACGAGCCGTTCTCGGCACTCGACGTGCTCACCGCCGAGACGCTGCGCACCGACCTCATCGACCTGTGGACTGAAGGCAGGATGCCGATCAAGTCGATCCTGATGGTGACCCACAATATCGAGGAAGCCGTGCTGATGTGCGACCGCGTGCTGGTGTTCTCCTCAAATCCGGGGCGGATCGCGGCCGAGATCAAGATCGACCTGCCGCGCCCCAGAAGCCGGATGGAGCCGGCCTTCCGCGAGCTTGTCGACCGCATCTACGGGATCATGACGAAGCGCGTCGCCGGCAAGCCGTCTCGCGAGGGGGCGTTCCCGGGCTCAGGTCTCGGAATGGTCCTCAGACATGTCTCCAGCAATACGCTGGCGGGCCTCCTGGAGACGGTCGATGCCAAGCCCTATGACGGCAAGGCCGATCTCCCCCACCTTGCCCGGGACCTGCAGTTGGAGATCGACGACCTCTTCCCAATCGCGGAAACCTTGCAGCTCCTGCGCTTCGCCGAGCTCGAGGAAGGAGACCTTCGCCTCACTCCCGACGGGCGCCGCTTCGCGCATGGCGAGGTCGACGAG
>JBIOEK010000228.1:0-6554 GCA_044445925.1 Hyphomicrobiales bacterium | reverse complement strand
CGTGCCTCCACTGCGCGAGGCACAGTTGGGCGAGGTGGTGAGCCGGCCAGCGACGCTGCTCGCGGCACGCTTCGAGACTGATGAGCTTGCAGCCCTGATCGCCCACTGCACCGCAGAGGAATCGGCCAAGGATATCGGAGCGCTACCGCTCGGGCCGCCCCTCACATGAGGCGATCGCTTCGACGCAAGATGTCGCCGCCTATCTCCTGGCGCGCCTGCCCGCGACATACGCCGCCGTGAGCGCGGCCGTGAGCGCGGCCGCCCGGCTCATGCCGTCCTTCGAGCCGTCGACGCTCCTCGATCTCTGCGCCGGGCCCGGCACGGCGAGCCTCGCCGCGCTCGAGCGATGGCCAGAGCTCGGCGAGCTGACGCTCATCGACGCGAGCCCCCTGCTGCTCGCCGCAGCGCGTCGGCTCGCGCAAGCCTGCACCATGGCGGCATTCGGCAAGGCGAGGCTGATCCCCTCGACGCTCGGCGCGGCTATCGACGGCCTGGCCGGCGCCGATCTCGTGATCATGAGCTACGCCCTCGTCGAGCTGCCGGAAGGCGAGATCGCAGGGCTGGCGCGGCGCATCTTCGCACTCGCGAATGGCCTCGCTTTGTTCGTCGAGCCCGGTACGCCGGAGGGCTTTCGCCGCCTTCTCCTGTGCCGGGATGCCTTGATCGGAGCAGGCGCCTGGCTCATCGCACCCTGCCCCCACTCCCTTCCATGTCCCATGCCGCACGGCGAATGGTGCCATTTCAGCGAGCGCCTGCCGCGCTCGCGCGACCACCGCTTAGTCAAGGAAGCGGATCTCCCCTTCGAGGACGAGCCCTATGCCTATCTCGCCGTCGGCAGGCGGCCGGCCGAGACCCGGCCGCAGGCGCGCATCGTGTCGCGGGTGCGCGTCTCGAAGGTCGAGGCGAGCTGCCAGATCTGCGGACAGGACGGAAGGCTCACCATGCGGACCGCGCCGCGCCGGTCCCGCGAGGACTATGCCAAGCTGCGGCGCAAGGCTTGGGGCGACGAGCTGCTTGCGGCAGGCGAAGGGCTGGCGGCAAACGGCGAATAGAGGAAAGGCGGCATGGCATCCGCTGCTCGCCTTTCGCCACTCCCCCTTGCGGTATCGAACTTGCTAAGGAGGAGAGCATCTGCCGCCGCGGCCGCGAAGGCCCGCAGGCGACGGCTCGACAGGAGAGCTGAGGGATCAGGTCGATGACAGCGCTCGGGAGCCCGCGTGAAGCGATGGAAGAGCCGGAGAAGGACGCTCCGCTGCGGGAGGATATCCGCCTCCTCGGCCGCATACTCGGCGACACCGTGCGCGAGCAGGAGGGCGAAGCGGTCTTCGATGTGGTCGAGCGCATCCGCCAGACCTCGATCCGCTTCCACCGCGACGGGGACGAGCCGGCGCGGCGCGAGCTCGAAGCCATCCTCAACGAGCTCTCGCCCGAAGAGACGCTGCGCATCGTGCGCGCCTTCAGCTATTTCTCCCATCTCGCCAATGTGGCCGAGGACCAGCATCATATCAGGCGCACGCGCAGCCATCTGCTCGCGGGCTCTGCCCCCCGGGCCGGCACCTTGGCGCATGCCTTCGAGCGGTCGCGGCAGGCGGGCCTCGGACCTGGCGAGCTGCGCGCCTTCTTCGACGGCGCCGATATCAGCCCGGTGCTGACCGCCCACCCGACCGAGGTCCGGCGCAAGAGCACGCTCGACCGCGAGATGGATATCGCCAGGCTGCTCAGCGAGCGCGACCTGATCCGGCAGACCCCTGAGGACAAGTCTGCCTCCGAGGAGGCATTGCGACGCGCCGTGCTGACCCTGTGGCAGACGAGCCTGTTGCGCAAGAAGCGGCTCACCGTGCTCGACGAGGTGGCGAACGGCCTCGCCTATTACGACCACACCTTCCTCGCCGAGCTGCCGCGCCTCTACGCGACGCTCGAAGATCGGCTCGAGGCGCTCGAACCCACGCGGCGCGCGGTGAGCGTGCCGTCCTTTCTCAGGCCGGCGAGCTGGATCGGCGGCGACCGCGACGGCAACCCCTTCGTCACCGCCGAGGTGCTGCGTCAGAGCTTCGCCATGCAGAACGCCAGGGCCATGCGCTTCTACTTAGGCGAGCTCGACCGGCTGGGCGGCGAATTGTCCTTGAGCAGCGACCTCGTTCACCCCTCGGCGAGGCTGCAGGCCCTCGCGGAGCGATCGCCCGACCATTCCGAGCACCGCCGCAACGAGCCTTATCGCTTGGCGACCGCGACCATATCGGCCCGCATCGCCGCCACCGCCCGCAAGCTCGACGACGGCTCGGCCGGCCCGAAAGACGAAAGCCAAGCCTATGCGAATGTCATCGAGTTCCGCGAGGATCTCGAGATCATCGATTCCTCGCTGAAGCAGAACAGGTCGCGCGTTCTCGCGGGCGGGCGCCTGCGCAGCCTGATCAGGGCCGTCGACTGCTTCGGCTTCCATCTCTCGACCATCGATCTGCGCCAGAACTCGGACGTGCATGAGCGCAGCATCGCTGAGCTCCTGGAGGCGGCGGCGCCCGGCACCGCCTATCTCGAGAACGACGAAGAGGCCCGCATCGCTCTCCTCGTCAAGGAGTTGACGACGGCGCGCCCGCTCGCCTCGCCCTTCATCGCCTACGGAGAGGAGACGAGCTCGGAGCTCGAGATTCTGCGCACCGCAGCAAAGGCGCATCGCCTCTACGGCAAGGCCGCGATCCAAAATACGATCATCTCCAAGGCTGCCTCGGTATCCGACCTTCTCGAGGTCGCGGTCCTGCTCAAGGAAGTGGGGCTCGTCGGGCCGGATGGAAAGAGCGACATCAACATCGTGCCGCTCTTCGAGACCATCTCGGATCTGCGGCAATGCGCAAAGGTGATGGACGCAGCCTTCGCCCTGCCGGAATACAGGCGGCTCGTGCACAGCCGCGACGACATTCAGGAGGTGATGCTCGGCTATTCCGACAGCAACAAGGATGGCGGCTTCGTCACCTCGGGCTGGGAGCTCTACAAGGCCGAGATCGGCCTGATCGAGGCGTTCCGCCGCCATGGAGTGAGGCTCAGGCTGTTCCATGGCCGCGGCGGATCGGTGGGGCGAGGCGGCGGCCCGAGCTATGACGCCATCCTCGCCCAACCCGGCGGGGCGGTGAACGGCCAGATCCGCATCACCGAGCAAGGCGAGATCATTTCCAGCAAATACTCGAATCCCGAGGTCGGGCGGCGCAACCTCGAGATCCTGGCAGCCGCCACCCTCGAGGCGACGCTGCTGCACGGAAACGAGAGCGCCCCGCGCCAGGACTACCTCGCCGCCATGGCGACATTCTCGGACGCCGCCTACAAGGCCTACCGGTCGCTCGTCTACGAGACGGAAGGCTTCGAGGAGTATTTCTGGGAATCGACGGTGATCACCGAGATCGCGACGCTCAACATCGGCTCGCGACCGGCTTCGCGCAAGAAGACGCGCTCGATCGAGGATTTGCGCGCCATCCCCTGGGTGTTCAGCTGGGCCCAATGCCGCCTGATGCTGCCGGGCTGGTATGGTTTCGGCTCGGCCGTGAAGGAGTGGCGCGCGCAGCATGGGCGCGAGGGCGTCGAGCTGTTCAAGGAGATGTATCGCGGCTGGCCGTTCTTCACGACGCTCTTGTCCAACATGGACATGGTGCTGTCGAAGTCGAGCCTCGCGGTCGCCTCGCGCTACGCCAAGCTGGTTCCCGACCAGAAGCTTCGCGAGAAAATCTTCGGGCGCATCGGCGAGGAGTGGCACGACACCGTCGAAGCTTTGCTCGCGATCACCGGCCAGGCAAAGCTCCTCGAAGGCAATCCGCTCCTCGACCGCTCGATCCGAAATCGCTTTCCCTATCTCGATCCCTTGAACCATATCCAGGTGGAGCTGTTGAAGCTACATCGCGGCCACCGGACGAGCGAGCAAGTGCTGAACGGCATCCAGATGACCATCAACGGCATCTCGGCGGGGCTGCGCAACAGCGGCTGAGTTCCCTCGCTTGCACTAATATCGGGTTGGGGGAACGCCCGAGGGCTGGCCCTCGACAACGCGCCGCCTTGCGATCATGCCCCACTTCCGCCCGCAAGCGGCTCTAATTATGATGGTGCAAACCGGCGCGCAGGAGGCATTCATGGCCAGGAAACCGAACCCAGTGAAGCCCGACAAGCCCGAAGGGACGAGCTCGCCGCGCGACCGCATCATCGATGCCATGGTGGGGCTCGCCGCGGAGAAGCACTATGGCGAGATCGGCCTTGCCGAGATCGCCGAGCGCGCCGAGGTCTCGCTCGCCGAATTCCGCGACCTCTTTCCTTCGAAGGGGGCCATTCTCGGGGCCTTCTCCAAGCGCATCGACCATGCCGTGCTTGATGGCACGACGAGCGAGCTCGCCGAGGAGCCCGCGCGCGAGCGGGTGCTCGACATCATGATGCGCCGCTTCGACGCCCTCAGGCCCTATCGCGACGCGCTGCGCTCGATCGCGCGCGACCTGCGCTGCGACCCGCTCTCGCTCGCCGCCATGAACCAGGTGGCGATGAACTCGCAGCGCTTCATGCTCGCGGCAGCCGGCATCGACACCAACGATGCGCTGGGGCCCCTCAAGCTGCAAGGCGCGGTCGCGGTGTTCGCGCGCGCCTTCGAGACCTTCCTCAAGGACGAGGAAGAGGATCTCGCCCGTACCATGGCGAGGCTCGACAAGGAGCTCGACAAGGGCGAGCGCCTGCTACGCATCGCCGACGATCTGCATGCGCTGAGCGCGCCCTTCCGGGCCTTCTTCGGCGCCGCCTGCCGCGGCAGGCGACACTTCCGCGACCGGATGCGCGAGCGCCTGCGCGCGCCGCGCGGAGGCGATGACGAGGAGGGTGTGGAGCCGGCCTGATCGCGTCTGGCTCAGACTCACGACGGCGTGGTCGGGATCACTTTGGCGTGGCCCGGCAACGCTCCTCAAGACTCGCCGATCTCGCGATCCTCTTCATGCCAATGCTTGAGGGCTCGCGCATAGCGCGGCATGACGAAGGGCATGATGGATCCTCCGGGCGGGGGCCTGTCGACGTTGAACACATATTTCGGGAAGTCGAGCTTCTGCTGGATTGCCCAGATCTCCTCATGCCGGTCCGGCGACAGGATGTGAATGGGATCCCCGACCGCGATCCAGTTGAGCGGCACCACGGCCTTCGGCGGCAGCACGCTGCGCAGATGCACGATGGCGTTGATGCGCACTTCGGCACCCTGGCCGATCCGCGCGCCGTTGAAGATGGTGGCGCCGGTCGCCAGGAAGGCCTCGCTCTCGACCGTGCAGCCACACAGATAGGCGCGCGGGCCGATCATCACATTATCGGCGATCGAGACCGGATCGTTGCGCACGCCGCGGATCACGGCGGTGTCCATGATCACGCAATTTGCCCCGATCGTCACCTTGCCGCTCTCGGCGGTGATCACCGCGCCGAAGCCGATCGAGCAGTTCGGCCCGATCGTCACATTCCCGCAAATGACCGCGTTCGGCGCGACGCGGGTCGTGGGATCGATCTTCGGGGCGACCCCGGCATGCTCGAGAATCACTGCGCTTCTCCTTCGACAGCCGCCGCTCTGGACCGGCAGCCCTGCGCCCGCTAGAAGGCGCCTCGATCAGCTTCACATCGAGACAAGCGAGCAACACGCCCCATGGCGCGGCAATTCATTTATCATATGCGCGGCCTCACCAAGGCCTATCCCGGCGGCAAGAAGGTTCTGGAGAACATCAACCTCTCCTTCTACCCCGACGCCAAGATCGGCATCCTCGGCATCAACGGCTCGGGCAAGTCGACCTTGATGCGCATCATGGCGGGCGAGGATACGGAATGGACCGGGGAAGCCTGGCTGGCCGAGGGCGCGCGCGCCGGCTATCTGCCGCAGGAGCCCCATCTCGACGAGACGCTCGACGTGCGCGGCAATGTCATGCTCGGCGTCGCGTCGAGGAAGGCCATGCTCGACCGCTATAACGAGATCGCCATGAACTACACGGACGAGACGGCGGACGAGATGACCCGCCTCCAGGACGAGATCGATTCGAAGAATCTGTGGGATCTCGACGCCCAGGTCGACCAGGCCATGGAGGCGCTCTCCTGCCCGCCGGACGACGCCGACGTGACCACGCTCTCGGGCGGCGAGCGGCGCCGCGTGGCGCTCTGCCGCCTCCTCCTCGACAAGCCCGACCTGCTTCTCCTCGACGAGCCGACCAACCATCTCGACGCCGAGACCACGGCCTGGCTCGAAGGGCATCTGCGCGTCTATCCGGGCGCCGTATTGCTCGTCACCCATGACCGCTATTTCCTCGACAATGTGACGAGCTGGATCCTCGAGCTCGATCGCGGCCGGGGCATTCCATATGAGGGCAACTACTCGGCCTGGCTGGGGCAGAAGCAGAAGCGGCTGCGCCAGGAAGGACGCGAGGAGGAGGCGCGCCAGCGGGCGCTCGAGCGCGAGCAAGAGTGGATCTCGGCCTCGCCGAGGGCCCGCCAGGCCAAGAGCAAGGCGCGCATCCAGCGCTATGACGACCTGGTGGCGAGGCAGGCCGAGACGGGGCCGCAGACGGCGCAGATCG
>JBIOEK010000227.1:0-6673 GCA_044445925.1 Hyphomicrobiales bacterium | reverse complement strand
CCTGCATCTGCGCTGCGAGCTCACCGATCCCGACCTGCCTGCGCTGGTCGAGGCGCAGGTGGGCAACCCCATCCTGCGGCTCGTCTCGCTGATGGACCACACGCCGGGGCACAGGCAGTGGCGCAACCTTGACGATCTGCGCAGCTACATGACGGGAACCGGCCGCAACAGTGCCGAGATCGAGAGCGCGATCGCCGAGCGCACCGAGCGCGGCCTGCGCTCGGTCTGGGACAATTGGCCGATCATCGTCGAGATGTTCCGCGGCTCGGGCATCGTGCTCGCGAGCCATGACGACACGACCGCAGGCCAGGTCGAGGAGGCCGCAGCCTCCGGCTGCACCATCAGCGAGTTCCCCACGACCCTCGAGGCGGCCGCGAAGGCCAAGGAGATGGGGCTCAAGACCATCGGCGGCGCGCCCAACATCGTGCGCAGCGGCTCGCATACGGGGGGGTGGCGATGCGCGATCTCGTCACGGCGGGGCTGCTCGACGGGCTTTCCTCGGACTATGTGCCGGCGAGCCTGCTGCAGGCCGTGCGCTTGCTGGCGCGCGATGCCGGCCTTCTCTCGCACCAGGCCTTCGCCCTGGTCACCGCCAATGTCGCCGACATGGTCGGGCTCGAGGATCGTGGCCGGCTCTCGCCGGGCAAGCGGGCCGATCTCGTGCGGCTGCGCTTCGTCGGCGACACGCCGCTCGTGCGCCGCGTCTGGTGCGGCGGCGCCGTCGTGTTCTGAAGGGCGCGATGCTGGCTCCCGGCGGTCGAGCGGCGATCTACGCGGCCCCGCGCCCGGACGATCCGCTCTGGGCCTTCGGCTCGACGACGCTCGGCTATGACGCGGCGCGCGGCGCCCTCGTGCCGAGGCCGCCTCCGCTGCGCTTGACCCCGGAGCGCTGGGACGAGCTCACCGCCGAGCCGCGCCGCTACGGCTTCCACGCGACGCTGAAGGCGCCCTTTCGGCTTGCGGCCGGCATGGACCTCGAGCGATTATCCGAGGCGATCTCGCGTTTCTGCGAGGGCCGCCGCGCCATTGCCCCCTTCCCTCTCGAAGTTCGTGCCATCGGCGAATTCCTGGCGCTGGTTCCGGCCTCGGCGCCCGAGGATCTCGCGCCTCTCGCGGCGGCTGTCACGACCTCCTTCGACGGGTTTCGGGCCGGGCTTTCGCAAGCCGAACGCGAAAGACGCCTCCCGGCGAAGCTCAGCGCCCGGCAGGCCGGATATCTCGAGCGCTTCGGCTATCCCTATGTGCTCGAGGAATTCCGCTTCCACATGTCGCTGACCGGAAAGGTGCCGGACCCGATCCTGCGCGAGGAGCTGCGCCTGGCGCTTGCCGAAGGCTGGCATCGCGAAGCGGGCGGCGCCCCCTTCGGCCTCGACGCGCTCGTCCTCTTCGTCCAGCCGGCGCCCGAGGATCGCTTCCTCATCCGCGAACGCCATGCTTTCGAAAGGCCCGCCTCATGAAGAAGCTCGGCGAAGCCCCGCTCATCGACCCGACCGCGCAGGTGAAGGGCTCGACGCTGGGCCGCTACACTGAGGTCGGGGCGCGCAGCAAGCTCCTTGAGTGCAGGCTCGGGGATTATTCCTACATCGTCAATGACGCCGACATGGCCTACTCGACGGTCGGCAAGTTCTGCTCCATCGCGGCCATGACGCGCATCAACCCGGGCAATCACCCGATGCAGCGCGCCTCGCAGGCCCATTTCAGCTATCGGGCCTCGGCCTATTTCGACGGCGAGGCTGATGAAGAGGCCTTCTTCGACTGGCGGCGCTCGCATCGCGTCGGCATCGGCCATGATGTCTGGATCGGGCATGGCGCGATCGTGCTGCCGGGCCGCGCCATCGGCGACGGCGCCGTGGTCGCGGCAGGCGCCATCGTCACCAAGGACGTCGCGCCCTACACGATCGTCGCGGGCAATCCGGCGCGCCCCGTCAGGCAGCGCTTTCCGGAAGCGATCGCGCAGCGCCTCATCGGGCTCGCCTGGTGGGATTGGAGCCATGAGGCGCTGCGCCGCGCCTTGCCGGATTTTCGTAGCCTGCCGATCGAGGCCTTCATCGACAAATACCAAGGCTGAAACCGGACTGTCACACGGGCTTCACCTGAGGGCGCTAGCTCCCTTTCTCAAAGGGATGCGCATGCTCGAGATTTCCGGCCTCAATAAGCGCTTCGGCGCGAAGCTCGCGGTCGCGAATGTGTCGCTTTCGATCCGGGAAGGCGGCTTCATCGGCGTCATCGGCCGTTCCGGCGCCGGCAAATCGACCTTGCTGCGCGCCATCAACCGGCTGAGCGACGCGACGAGCGGCCAGATCCTGTGGAAGGGCGAGGACGTCACCCTCCTCAAGGGAAGCAAGCTCGCCGCCTGGCGATCGCGCTGCGCCATGATCTTCCAGCAGTTCAACCTGGTCGGCAGGCTCGACGTCCTGACCAATGTGCTCATGGGACGCCTCAATCACACGCCGTCCTGGCGCGCCCTCCTCAATTTGTGGACGGCGACGGATCGCGCCATCGCGCTCTCTTCGCTGGCGCAGTTCGATATCGCCCCGCTCGCGGCGCAGCGCGCCGAGGAGCTCTCGGGCGGCCAGCAGCAGCGCGTCGCCATCGCGCGCGCTCTCGTGCAAGAGCCGGAGCTGATCCTCGCCGACGAGCCGATCGCCTCGCTCGACCCGCGCAACACCAAGGTCGTCATGGACGGGCTGCAGCGCATCAACCGGCATTTCGGCCTGACCGTCTTGTGCAACCTGCATTCGCTCGATCTGGCGCGCGGCTATTGCGACCGCCTGATCGGCATGGCGCAAGGCCGCGTCGTCTTCGACGGCACGCCCCAAGAGCTCACCGACGCCGCGGCGCGCGAGCTCTACGGCATCGAAGCCAACGAGGTCCTCGAACACGGCGAGCCTTCGCTTGCCGCAAGCGAGGCCATGCCTTCACTCGCCTGATCCATGCGACCGCAAGACCGCGCCCCGGGCGACGCCGTTGCCGCAATCTCCGACGTCGCCCCGTCGTCCGGTCGCGCGACATCCGAGGACGTCCCTGCCGGCACCTTGCCGGACCCATGCACTGACGAGCCAACCCAACGGAGGCATGAATGACCACACGCAGAACGATCCTCGCCGCCATAGCGGCGACCGTGGCAATGAGCGGCGCCAGCTACGCCGAGGATTGGCACGCCAAATATCCCGAGCTCGTCTTCGCCGTGGTGCCCGCCGAGAACGCCTCGGGCGTGATCGATCGCTGGACGCCATTCGTCGCCTATCTCTCGAAGGAGCTCGGCACCAAGGTGACCTTGCGGATCGCCAACGACTACGCGGCCGTGATCGAGGGGCAGAAGGCGGAAAATATCCAAATCGCCTATTATGGTCCCGCTTCCTATTCCCGGGCCACCATTGTCGGCGCCAAGATCGAGCCTTTCGCCATCGATGTGAACAGCGACGGCACCAAGGGCTATTATTCGGTCTTCTACGTGCAAGCGGGCTCGGCCTACCAGAAGATCGAGGATCTCAAGGGCAAGAATCTCGGCCTCGTCGATCCGAACTCGACCTCTGGCAACAACATGCCGCGCTTCGCATTGCATAATTTGGGGATCGATGCCGAGAAGTATTTCGCCCATGTGGTCTATACGGGCAGCCATGAGAACGCCCTCACGGCGCTCAAGCAGGGTACCGTCGACGTCGCGGCCAATTGGTGGAACGCGGACGACGATTCGAACCTCACCCGCATGGTCAACAAGGGCATGCTCAAGAAGGAAGAATTCCGCATCATCTTCAAATCTCCGCTCATCATCAATTCGCCCTATGCGTATCTTGCCGATCTGCCGCCGGAGCTGAAGGAAGCGATCCGCAAGGCCTTCTTCGAGGCGGCGACGAAGGACAAGGCTGCCTACGACAAGCTCTCCGACGGCAAGAACCGTCCTTGGGAACCGATCACGCATGAGGATTATCTGCCGACCATCGAGATGGTGAAGTTCGTCGATACGCTGCGCAAGAGCTGAGGGCGGCGCGCCCAAGGGCCTTCATGGAATGGCAGGCGCTCCGCGCGCCCGTCATTGCGAGCGCGGCGAAGCAATCCAGGAAAGCAACTGGATTGCTTCGTCGGCCGCCGATGCTGTCTTGAGACAGCACCAGCCCTGCCTCCTCGCAATGACGGCAAGGGCGTTCCCTCGCCGACCGAGATGGAAGCTGGAGCCCGAGACCTCGCCTCGAGTCTCGGCGTTCTTCGGGCGGCCATGACCGGTGAGATGACCGGTGAGCCTTTGACCTCGCACCAGATACTTCTGCCACCAGGCCAGCTCGCGCCGATCGAGGAGGCCTATGCCAAGGCGAAATCGGTCCGGCGTCTCGCCTCGCTCCTCGTGGTTGCCGGCCTCCTGATCGCGATCGTCGGCGCGGTCCGGGTCGCCGAGGTCGATCTCGGCAAGCTTTGGGACCATCGAGGCGAGCTCGGCGACTACTTCAACCGCACCTTCACCCTCGACGGCGGCGGACGCGTTTGGAGCGATCCCGTCGAGTGGTTCTGGAACCTGAAGGGGTGGTCGCTGCTGGTCCTCGAGACCATCGTCATGGCCTATGTGGGCACGGCGCTCGGCCTGATCGCCAGCCTGCCCTTATGCTTCGCGTCGACCGCCAATCTATCGCAGAACCCATGGATCCGGGCGGGGGCGAAACGCCTGCTCGAGTTCCTGCGGACAGTGCCGGATCTCGTCTTCGCCCTGATTTTCGTCGAGGCCTTCGGGCTCGGCCCGCTCGCCGGCGTCTTGGCGCTGGCGCTGCATGCGACCGGCGCCCTCGGCAAGCAGTTCAGCGAATTCGTCGAGAACGTCGACATGAAGCCGGTCGAGGGCGTCCTCGCCTCGGGCGGCGGCAAGCTCGCGGTCATCCGTTTCGGCGTGCTGCCGCAGGTGCTCGCGGGCTTTTCGAGCTATACGCTGCTGCGCTTCGAGATCAATGTGCGCGAGGCGGCGGTGCTCGGCTATGTCGGAGCCGGCGGCATCGGCGAGAAGCTGCTCGAGGCGATCCGCAAATTCTACTACACCGACGTCTCGGCCATCCTGGTCTTGCTGATCGCCACGGTGTTCCTGATCGACATGGGGACCGACCGCCTGCGCACAAGCCTGACGAGGATCGTGGGCTGATGCGGCAAGCGGGCACGGCATTCGGCGATCTCGCGAGCATCGCCAGAGAGCACGCAGCCGTCATCGGCGCAGCCGAGCGCCGGGCCTGGCGCGCCATCGGCGTGGCTCTCGCCTTGCTGGGGCTCCTCGTCCTCGGCCTGTGGTGGATCGATTTCGGCTTCGCGCGCCTCGCGACCGGGCTGTCGCGCTTCGGAGAGATCCTCTTGCGCATGATGCCGCCTTCGCCCGACAGCCTCGCCCGCTTTCTCATCTACGCCCAGGCGCTGGTCGAGACCTTGTGCCTTGCCCTCATCGGCACCTTCTCGGCCGCCGTGATCGCCTTGCCGCTCGGCTTGCTCGCGGCGCGCAATGTCACGGGCTCGGGTGTAATGCACTTCGTGCTGCGGCGCGCCTTCGATATCATTCGCGGCATCGACCGCTTCGTCTGGGCCTTGATCTTCGTGCGCGTCGTGGGCCTTGGGCCGTTCGCGGGCGCGCTCGCCATCGCCGTGTCGAATATCGGCTCCTTCGGCAAGCTGTTCTCGGAGACCTTCGAGAGCGCCGACGCGAGACCGATCGAAGGCGTGGTCTCGACCGGAGGTTCGGGCGCCCATGCCGTTCGATTCGCGATCCTGCCGGAGGTCGCACCCGTGATCCTCAGCCAGTTTCTCTATTATTTCGAATCCGACACGCGCTCGGCGACCGTCATCGGCATCGTGGGCGCGGGCGGCATCGGCCTTTATCTCTACGAGGAAATCCGCACCCTCGAATGGACGCATGTCGCCTTCCTGATCCTGATGATCCTCGTGACCGTGGCGCTGATCGACGCCTTGTCGGGCGTGCTCAGGCGCTGGTTCATCGGCGGGAGACAGGAGGGAAAGCAGGCGCGAAGCTGAGCCGGGCTTTCCGCAAGGCCGCGCTCTTCACGCCGGTCGAATTCCAATCGCTGGTCAGCCCGGGGACCGGCCGGGGCAGCATGCATGACCTGTCACCGGCCGCCGCGCAGGACGCGCATGCGGGAGATCAGGTCGGCGCCGATGCCGACGCTGGGGAGGAACATCCATGTCGAGCACAGCGAGGTCGCAAGGCCGGGAGCCGCTTCGGTCCGATACGCCGCCAAGGTATGGGTTTCGCCCGGCCGAAAGGTGACGCCGCAGGACGCCGAGGAGCCGCTCGGATGCGACACGCGTAGCGTCGTGCCGGCCGCCGCGCCCTTGAAGGCTTCGCTCAGCGTGAAGGTCGTGATCGAACGGCCCGGCGCCACCTGCAGGCTCGCCCCCGCGACGCCCGTGAACACCGCCGTAGCACCTTGGAGAATCCCTTCGGCCGTCGGGTTGCGCGCGCATGAGCAGGCCCAAGCCGCATCCGCGGGAAGGACCGTCGCGACGACGAGCAGCAAAGTTGCGAGAGCGCGGCGCATGACGATCCTCATCGAGCCGTTCGGTGGAATAGCTTTCCCGTAGATGCGCCCGCGGCTCCTTGAGGTGGATCAAGCGTCACGGTTGAAGCCGGCGTCGCTCGAATGCGTGTGTCGCAAGGGCTGAAGCGGCATCGCAGGATGGAGAGAGGGAT